>NZ_JBEZBW010000022.1:0-98552 GCF_040647305.1 Saccharothrix sp. NPDC042600
CGAAACTTTTTCAGGCCGACCCCGGCGATCTGTGGTTGGGCTGCGCCCAGGCCGTACGGGGGACGAACCGAGGCCCTTCCTGTGGCTGATAGCCCATTGGCCGCGCTTCGCGCGGAGTGGGGCCGGGAAGCGGTGGGGTGGCGGAGTGGCAGGCTAGGGCCATGACGACGATCGCGGTGCTGGGGGCGGGGAAGATCGGGGAGGCCTTGCTGTCCGGGCTGTTGCGCGGGGGGCGGGCGCCGGAGGAGTTGGTGTTCACCGAGAAGCACCCTGAGCGGGCTGCCGCCCTCACCGAGGAGTACGGCGTCGAGGGGCTCGACGTGACCGAGGCCGCCCGCCGGGCCGACGTGCTGGTGGTGGCGGTCAAGCCGCAGGACATCGAGCCGCTGTTGGACGAGCTCGCGCCCGTGCTCAAGCCCGGCACGTTGGTCGTGTCGCTGTGCGCCGGTCTGCCGACCTCGCTCTTCGAGCGCCGGTTGCCCGAGGGGACGCCGGTCGTGCGGGTCATGCCCAACACGCCCATGCTGGTCGGCGAGGCCATGAGCGCCATCTCCGCGGGTCGGTACGCCGCCACCGAGCACCTCGCCCTGGTCGAGGAGCTGCTCACCACCGTCGGCAAGGTCGCGCGGGTGCCCGAGAGCCAGCAGGACGCCGTCACGGCCCTGTCCGGGTCCGGGCCCGCCTACTTCTTCTTCCTGGTCGAGGCCATGATCGACGCGGGCATCCTGCTCGGCATCCCGCGCGACCTGGCCACCCGGTTGATCATCCAGAGCGCCGTCGGGGCGGCGCAGATGCTCAACCGGAACGACACCCACCCGGTGATCCTCCGCGAGGCCGTCACCTCGCCCGCCGGCACGACCATCATGGCCATCCGCGAACTGGAGAAGCACGGGGTCCGCGCGGCCATGTTGGCGGCCATCGAGGCTGCTCGGGACCGTTCGGTGGAACTGGGACAGGCCCACGAGGCCCACTGATACCGCCATTGGCCGTCGCACCAGTCCCAGGTGTCCCGTTACTCTCAGAGGAGCACGTGCGTGTCGAACCGTCGGTGGGGAAGCCGACGGCACGACGCGTGTCGAAGGACGCGGTGATCCATGCCGGAGGACAACGATCGAGCACCCCTGGTCCAGGTCAAGTTCCTGACCGTCGCCGAGGTGGCGCTGGTGATGCGAGTGTCGAAGATGACGGTGTACCGGCTGGTGCACTCGGGCGAGCTGACCGCGGTGCGGGTCGGCAAGTCGTTCCGAGTGCCCGAGAAGGCGGTCCACGAGTACCTGCGGAACGCCTACTTCGACGCCGGGTGAGGGCGGGCGCCGGCAGCCGGGTAAACTGACAGGCCGTTCGTGCCTGGTGTCGGCGCGCCCGAGTTTGGCGGGTGTCTCCACCGGCGCGTGGAGAAACACCTTCGTCTAGTGAGTGAGGAACCCGCATGGGCTCGGTCATCAAGAAGCGCCGCAAGCGCATGTCGAAGAAGAAGCACCGCAAGCTGCTGCGCAAGACCCGCGTCCAGCGCAGGAAGCGCGGCAAGTAAGCCCTGGTCTTCGGTGCCGGCGTCCCCCGCGGGGCGCCGGCACCGGCATGTCCGGCGGCCATCCGGGTGAACGGCGCGGTGACCTGCGTCAAGAGCGTGACCACGAGACGATCGGGTACCCGAATCCGTGGGTAGAGTCCACGTCGCAGCCGTCCGCGCAGGTCGCAACCGTCTCGGAGTCGCATGGCGCCCAAGGTCGTTCTCGTCACCGGATGCAGCCGCTACCTCGGCGGCCACCTCGCCGCGCGCTTCGCCGCCAACCCGGACATCGACCGGGTGCTCGGCGTGGACACCGAGCCGCCGCCGCGTGACCTGCTGCGCCGCATGGGGCGCGCCGAGTTCGTCCGCGCGGACATCCGCAACCCGCTCATCGCCAAGGTCATCGCCACCGCGCACGTCGACACGGTCGTGCACGCCTCGGTGACCGCCAACCCGGCCGGGCCGACCGGGCGGACGGTGATGAAGGAGATGAACGTCATCGGCACGATGCAGCTGCTGGCCGCGTGCCAGAAGTCGCCGCACGTGCGCAAGCTCGTCGTGAAGTCCACCAGCGCCGTCTACGGGTCCTCCTCGCGCGACCCGGCGGTGTTCACCGAGGACATGGGCCCCAAGGACCTGCCGTCCAGCGGGTACGCCAAGGACGCCGTCGAGGTCGAGGGCTACGTGCGCGGCTTCGCCCGCCGCCGGCCGGACGTGGCCGTGACCGCGCTGCGGTTCACCAACTTCATCGGCCCGCGCATCGACACCGTCCTGACCAGGTACTTCGCCCTGCCCGTGGTGCCCACGGTGCTCGGCTACGACGCCCGCGTGCAGCTGCTGCACTCCGAGGACGCGCTGGCCGTGCTGGAACGCGCCACCCTGCACGACCTGCCCGGCGTGTTCAACGTCGGCGGCGACGGGGTGCTGCTGCTGTCCCAGGCGATCCGCCGCGCGGGCAAGCTGCCGCTCCCGGTGCCCACGGCCGCCGTGCCGACCGTGGGCCGGCTGTTCCGCAGCGCGCGCCTGGTGGACTTCTCCCCGGACCAGATGCGGTTCCTGAACTGGGGCCGCGTCGTGGACACCACGCTGCTCAAGCGCGAGTTCGGCTTCACCCCGCGCTGGACCACGCAACAGGCGTTCGACGACTACGTGAGCGGTCGCGGCATGCGGCCCCTGATCGACCCCGAGCTGGTGGCGTCGGTCGAGCGCACCGTGCTCGACACGGCGGCGAAGCTCCGCTGAGGAGGTGGACGTGGCAGAGGCGAGGGTGATCCCCCTGCGGACACCGGACCGGCGCGGCGGGTTGGCGCGGGTCCCGCACCCCGTCGAACCGGACCCGGAGGCGGCGGCCCCCGAGGCGCGGCCGGCGTCGGAGTGGGAGGAGCGCCTGGCGGGCGTCCTGGCCTTCCTCCGGCGGCGCGTGCAGGGCGACTACGAGGTGGACGAGTTCGGCTTCGACCCGGACCTGACCGACCACGTCCTGATGCCCCCGCTGAAGCCGCTGTACGAGAAGTGGTTCCGGGTGGAGACCATCGGCCTGCACAACGTGCCCGCGACCGGCGGCGCGCTGCTGGTGGCCAACCACTCCGGCACCCTGCCGCTGGACGCCACCATGACCGCCTACGGCATCCGGGCCGAGCACCCGGCGCACCGCCACCTGCGCATGCTGGGCGCGGACCTGGTGTTCAAGACCCCGGTCCTGGGCGCGCTGGCCCGCAAGTCCGGCCAGACGCTGGCGTGCAACCCGGACGCGGAGCGGCTGCTGCGGTCCGGTGAGCTGGTCGGCGTGTGGCCGGAGGGCTTCAAGGGCATCGGCAAGCCGTTCAAGGACCGGTACAAGCTGCAGCGCTTCGGCCGGGGCGGCTTCGTGTCGGCGGCGCTGCGGACCGGGGTGCCGATCATCCCGTGCTCGATCGTGGGCGCGGAGGAGATCTACCCCAAGATCGGCGACATCAAGGCGCTGGCGCGGCTGTTCGGCTTCCCGTACTTCCCGGTGACCCCGTTCTTCCCGCTGCTGGGCCCGCTGGGCGCGATCCCGCTGCCGTCGAAGTGGTACATCGAGTTCGGCGAGCCGATCCGCACGGACGTCCACGGCGAGGGCGCGGCGGACGACCCGATGCTGGTGTTCAACCTGACCGACCAGGTGCGGGAGACCATCCAACAGACCCTGTACCGGCTGCTGACCCAGCGGCGCAACGTCTTCCTGGGCTAGCGCGACGCCCCGGCCACCGCTGCCGTCGTCGGGGGCGGCGTGGCGGCGGATCCGGCGTTGTCGGGCCTCTCACGCGGCGCGCCTCGCCGTACGCCGGGCGAGGCCTACCCGCGCCGGCGGTACGCCATGCCCGCCGCGATCGCGCCCGCCAGCGCGCCCGCGCCCAGCACGGACGGCACGCCGATCTTCGCCGCCTTCCGGCCGGTGCGGAAGTCGCGGATCTCCCAGCCGCGCTTGCGGGCCGTCTCGCGCAGGCCCGAGTCCGGGTTGACCGCCACCGCCGTGCCCACCACCGACAGCATCGGCACGTCGTTGACCGAGTCCGAGTAGGCCGTGCACCGCCGCAGGTCCAGGCCCTCCTTCGCGGCCAGCGCGCGGACCGCGTGCGCCTTCGCCCGGCCGTGCAGGAGGTCGCCGACGAGCTTGCCGGTGTAGATGCCGTTCTCGCTCTCCGACACCGTCCCCAGCGCGCCGGTCAGGCCCAGCCGCCGGGCGATGATCTGCGCCAGCTCCACCGGGGTCGCGGTGACCAGCCACACCCGTTGCCCGGCGTCCAGGTGCATCTGGGCCAGCGCCTGCGTGCCGGTCCAGATCTTGTCGGCCATCAGCTCGTCGTAGATCTCCTCGCCGAGGCTCACCAGCTCCGCCACCGACCGGCCCGCGACGAAGCTCAGGGCCTGCTCGCGCGACGCCTTGACGCTCTGCGGGTCCTCCCGGCCGCCGACCCGGAACTTGATCTGCTGCCAGGCGAACCCCATCAGGTCCGAGTTCTTGAAGTACTTGCGGGCCGCCAGGCCGCGGGCGAAGTGGAAGATCGACGCGCCCATCATCATCGTGTTGTCCACGTCGAAGAACGCGGCGGCGGTCAGGTCGGTGGGCGCGCCGGACGGTTCCGGCGCGAGCGGGGTGGCCAGCGCCGCCTCGGCCGAGGCCGCACCGGCCAGTTCGGCGAGCCGTTCGCGCTCGGCAGAGCCCTCCACCACACGCCTTTTCACCACGTCAGCGCCTCCCGGGGTCCGATGGGGACAGGGTAGCGATCAGCCGGTGAGACCGGGCAGCGGTAGCTGGGGCAGCGAGAGTGTCGGCAGCTGGACGGGTGGCGTGACGGTCGTCGTCACGGTCGGCAGCGGCAGCGGGAGCGACGGGTCCTGCGTGCCGGGCGTGCCGGGCGTGGCCGCGGGCGGCGCGGTGGGCTCGCCGCCCGGCGTCGTCGGACCGCCGCCGGGGGTGGACACCAGGACCGACGGCTGCTCGGTCGGGGACGGGCTGGGCGCGGTGGACGGCGGCGCGCACTCGCCGGTCGCCGGCACGGGGCCGACGTCGTCGGTCTGGCCGGTGGTGACGGTGGCGCACGCGGTCCGCGCGGCCAGGTCGGTCGCCCGCCGGGCGATGCGGTCGAGCAGGTCGAGGGACGTGCCGGCCCGGTCGGCGGCCGGCACGGGCAGGCGTCCGCGCAGGTCACCCAGTCGGGTGGTCTGGGACACCGCCCAGTCGCGCAGCCCGGTCAGGGCGCGCTGGTCCGAGTTCGACCCGAACGCGGCCAGCACGCGGGAACCGGCCGCGGCGTCGGCGTCGAAGTCGGCCAGCGCGGTCAGGTACCCGCCCAGCGGCCCGCCGCCGGAGTCGCGGTAGCGGTCGGCCAGCGTCTCCATCTCGGACACGCGGGCAGCCGCGAACTCCAGCCGCTTGTACCCCTTGGACTCCTCGCCGAAGGTCAGGCCCAGCGAGGCCGACTCGGCGGTGCGCTTGACGCCGTAGAGCGCGTCGCCGGGCAGCGCGTCGCGGGAGAGCAGCAGGCTCATCCCGGCCAGCGACAGCACCAGGCACAACGCGGCGGCCAGGGCGACGGCTAATCGCCCCCGCGCCCCGCCCCGGGGTCCGCGGCGGTCGAGCTTGGTCGGCGGGGACGGGCTCGCGCCGAGCACCCGTTCCCGCATCCGCGCCCTGGCCGCCTCGTCCGGACCGCTCGTCGCCGCCGCCGCGCGCAGCAGCGCCACGACGGCCAGCTCGTCGGCGAACTCGGCGTCGGCGGTGGTCGCGGGCCGCGCGTCGGTGGTGGCCGGGGGTCGCGCGTCGGCGGGGCGGCCGGGCTCGGGCCGCGCCGGTCGTCCCGGTCCCGGCGGAGCGTCGGCCGGGTGTCCGTGCTCGGCTCGCGCGTCGACCGCACGAGCGAAGCGCTCGTGCTGCCTGCGACGCCCCAGCGGCGTGATCCTTCTGCCCACCATCCCGCACCGACTCGTGGAGGAGTACCTGACCCGAGTAACGAAGCCGGGGGTTCCGGAGTTACGCCGGCACGACCGGGCGATCGGGGGAACCTCGGCGGCGGGTCAGCGCAGCCAGTTCGGCAGCAACTGGGCGAGCCGGCGCACCGCGCGGTGCTGGAGGGCCTTGATCGCGCCTTCGTTGCGGCCCATCTTCGCGGCGGTCTCGGCCACGGACAAGCCCTGGATGAAACGGAGAGTGATGCATTCCCGTTGATCGTCACCCAGTTGGGCTACGCACCGGAGGAGCTCGGCGTTGGCCGCGTCGGTCAGCACCTCCTGCTCCGGACCGCTCGCGACCTCGCGGTTGTCGTCCGGCTCGGCGGTGGTCACCTCCAGCCGGTAGCGGCTGGACTTCACGTGGTCGAAGACGATGTTGCGGGCGATCGTGACGAACCACGCGCCGACGTCCCGGCCCTGGTAGCTGATGGACCCGATGCTGCGCAGCGCGCGCAGGAACGTCTCGCTGGTCACGTCCTCGGCCAGCGTGCGGTCGCCCACCCGGAACAGCACGTACCGGTAGACCACGTCCACGTACCGGTCGTAGAGCAGCCCGAACGCGTCCGTGTCACCCGCCTGGGCGGCACGCACGAGGTCCCACGGCTCTTCCGCCGGGTCGGTCTCCACGCTCTCGATCGTGCTGGACTGCCCTCCAGTGCTCCACATCGAGCGGAGCGTCCGGTTGGTCCTGATGGTGTTGTCGCTCGCCCTTGCGCTCATCGGCTCGCGGCACCTCCACAGAGTCGCCGTTCGGGCAGCATACGTGTTGTTACTCCGTAGTAGGTAGCGGCAACCGGTCTCGAATCTGCGACGCGTTCGGAGGCACTGCGTGACGCCGCCCGTGCGTGACAGACTGCGCGGAGGGTCCGCAGTGTTCACCAGGAGGTCACCTTGACCGCTTCCGCTCGCAACGTCGCCGACCTGGTTCGCGCCTCCGCGCACCGTGGACCCAAGCACGTCGCACTGGTGGATGTCACGACTGCGAACAGTTACACCTGGGCCGAAGTCGACTCCTTCGTGGACCGCGAGGCTCACCGGCTCGTGGACTCCGGTGTCGAGCCCGGTGACCGGGTCGTCGTGCGGCTGCCCACGGGCGCCGGGTTCTGCGTGGCCGTGTTCGGCGCGCTGCGCGCCGGGGCGGTCGTGGTGCCGGTCGCGCCCGGTCAGCCCGCGCGCGAGCTGCAGCGGGTCCTGGCCGACTGCGGCGCCCGCCTGCTGGTCGGGGACGCCGGCGGGGCGGACGTCGAGGCGCTGCCCGCGCCGGAGCTGGAGCCGGGCGAAGAGTTCACCGCCATCGGGTCGGGCGAGGACGTGGCCGTGCTCGGCTACACGTCCGGGACGTCCGGGCAGCCGCGCGGGGCGATGCTGTCGCACCGGGCGCTGCTGGCCAACGTGGACCAGTGCGCGTCCCTGCGGCCCGCTCCCGTGACGGCGGGCGACCGGGTGCTGCTGGCGCTGCCGCTGTTCCACGTCTACGGCCTCGGGCCGGGACTGTTGCAGGTCGCCGGGGCCGGGGCGACCGCGGTGCTGCTGGAGCGGTTCGACGCGTCGGCGGCGCTGGACGCCATCCGCGAGCACCGGGTGACGACGCTGGTCGGCGTGCCGCCGATGTACCGGGCGATCCTGAACCAGCCCGTCGAGCGGCTGCGCGAGGACCTGGCGACCGTGCGCCTGTTCACGTCCGGCGCCGCGCCGCTGGCCGCGGGTGTGCTCGACGCCCTGCGCCAGGCCGTGGGCCTGCCGGTCTACGAGGGCTACGGGTTGACCGAGACCGGCCCCGTGCTGACGTCCACGCTGGTCGGCGGGGTGCCGAAGGCGGGTTCCGTGGGCCGGGCGCTGCCCGGCGTCGAGGTGCGCCTGGTGGACACCGACGGCCGGCCGCTGGACCTGGAGGAGGACGAGCCGGGGACGGGCCTGGTCGCCGCGCGTGGCGAGAACCTGTTCAGCGGCTACTGGCCGGACGGCGCGCACGGCCCGGACGCCTCGGGCTGGTTCCGGACCGGTGACGTGGGCTTCTTCGACGAGGACGGCGACCTGCACCTGGTGGACCGCGCGGGCGACCTGATCATCGTCAACGGCTTCAACGTCTACCCGCACGAGGTCGAGCAGGTGGTGGCCGAGCTGGCGGGGGTCGCGGAGTCGGCGGCGGTCGGGGTGCCCGACGAGCGGACCGGGGAGTCGGTGAAGGTCGTGGTGGTGGCGGCCGACGGGGCGACGCTGACCGAGGAGGCCGTGAAGGAGCACTGCGCGGCCCGGCTGGCCAAGTTCAAGGTGCCGACCGTGGTGGAGTTCGCCCCGACCCTGCCGCACTCGGCCACCGGCAAGCTCGCCCGCGCCCGCCTGCGCCTCCCGCTGACCTGAGCCGCCCCGCCTCACGCCGGCCTGCGCCTCCCGCCGACCCGAGCCGCCCCGCGCCCGCCTGCGCCTCCCGCCGACCCGAGCCGCCCCGCGCGCCTCCCACCGACCCGAGCCCGCCCCCGGGTGCTGCGAGAATCGCCGGTGTGAGCCACCACGTGACACTGATGAGCCGGGCCGACTGCCACGCCTGCGAGCAGGCCAAAGCCGACCTGGAGCGGATCTGCGGGGAGCTGGGCGTCGGCTGGGACGTGCAGGACGTCGACACCGACCGCGAACTGCGCGCCGAGTACGGGGACCGCGTGCCGGTGATCCTCGTGGACGGCGAGGAGCACGGGTACTGGAAGGTCGAGGAGGACCGGCTGCGGGCCGCGCTCGCCTGACTTACCGACCTCTTACGGAATCGGCGAACCGGATCGCGGCGGGTGTCGAATCACCGGTATGAGCCGTTGGACCGCCGCCCTGGTCGGGATCGTCGGCGTGGGCGCCGCCCTGGCCGCCGGGCACCTCGTGGCCGCGCTCGTCGGGCCCTCCGCCTCGCCGTTCCTGGCGGTCGGGAACACCTTCATCGACTTCACCCCGTCGCCGCTGAAGGACTTCGCCGTCCGCGCGTTCGGCACCTACGACAAGCTCGTCCTGCTGATCGGCATGGCCCTGGTGGTCCTGGGCCTGGCCGTCGCCGCCGGGCTGCTGTCCCGGCGCACGCCCACCCCCGGCACGGTGCTGGCCGCCGTCCTCGGCGTGGTCGGGGTCGCGGCGGTGCTCTACCGGCCCGACCTGGGACGACTGGGCGTGCTCGCCCCGCTCGCGGCCGGCGCGGTGGGCATCGGCGTGTTCCGGTGGCTGCACCGGGAGGCGCTCGCCGAGCGGCGGGTCGAGGGCCGGCGGAGCTTCCTGATCGCGGCCGGGGCCGGTGTGGTCGCCGGCCTGGGCGGGCAGTTCCTCGGCACCCGCACGGACGTCGAGGGCTCGCGGGCGGCCGTGGGGACGCTGGAGGCGGCCGTGAAGGCGCCCGCCGTCCCCGCCGGCGCGGACTTCGCCCGGGACGGCACGCCGTCGTTCATCACGCCCAACCGCGACTTCTACCGGATCGACACCGCCCTGAGCGTCCCGCGGCTGCGCGCGGAGGACTGGGCGCTGCGCGTCCACGGCCTGGTCGACCGGGAGCTGACCCTCGACCACGCCGACCTGCGCGGCCGTGACCTGGTGGAACGCACGATCACCATGACGTGCGTCTCCAACGAGGTCGGCGGGCCGTACGTCTCCACCGCCACCTTCATCGGCGTCCCCCTCCACCAGGTCCTCCGCGAGGCCGGCGTCCGGGCGGGAGCCGACCAGCTCTTCTCCACCAGCGCCGACGGCTGGACGGCCGGCACGCCCCTGGACGTCGTCCTCGACCCCGACCGCGGCGCGCTGATCGCCCTGGGCATGAACGGCGAACCCCTGCCCGTCGAGCACGGCTTCCCCGCCCGCCTGGTCGTCCCCGGCCTCTACGGCTACGTCAGCGCCACCAAGTGGGTCGTGGACCTCGAACTGACGACCTTCGCCGCCAAGCGCGCCTACTGGCTGGAGCGCGGCTGGGCCGAGCGCGCCCCGATCAAGACCATGTCCCGCATCGACTCCCCGAAGGGCCTGTCCAGGACCGGCCGCCGGGTCACCGTCGCCGGCGTCGCGTGGGCGCAGCCGACCGGCGTCGCGAAGGTCGAGGTCCGGGTGGACGGCGGCCCGTGGCGGGTCGCCGAGCTGTCCGCCGACGCCGGTGACGACGCCTGGCGCATGTGGCGGCTGCCGCTGGACCTCGGGCCCGGCGGGCACACCGTCGAGAGCCGCGCCACGGACAAGTCCGGGTTCACCCAGCCGCAGGCCCGCGTGGCCCCCGTGCCCGACGGCGCGACCGGCTGGCACTCCCTGTTCTTCACGGTCGAGTGATTCACGCCAAAGAGGTCGAACCGGATCCGACCCTGGTTCGAACACCTCAGTGAATACCGAACCCGGTAAAACCAAGGAGTGATCCGCCGTGCGGAACAGCAAGCTCGCCCTGGTCGGAGCCGCCGTCGCCGCCTTCGCGCTCACCGCGTGCAGCGCCAACGACACCGCGTCCACCGCGACCGGCACGACCACCACGACGACGACCACGACCACGACCACCCAGGCGATGGCGGACGGCGTCACCAAGACCACGGACGTCTTCGGCCCCGGCTGCGCCGGCGTCCCCCAGGACGCGCAGAACGAGGGCTCGCTGCAGGGCATGGTGGACGACCCGGTGGCCACCGCCGCGAGCAACAACCCGCTGCTGACCAAGCTGGTCGCGGCGGTCAAGGCGGCCAACCTGGTGGACACGCTGAACTCGCAGTCCGCGATCACCGTGTTCGCGCCCGCGGACCCGGCGTTCGCCGAGCTGGGCGACGCCAAGTTCACCGAGCTGGCCGGCCAGCCGGAGACGCTGGGCAAGATCCTCCAGTTCCACGTGGTCGGCAAGCGCTACGACGCCGACGGCCTGCGCCAGGCCGGCACCGTGAAGGCGCTGACCGGTCAGGACCTGAAGATCGAGGGCTCCGGCGAGACCATGACGGTCAACGGCGCACCCGTCCTGTGCGGCAACATCCCGACCAAGAACGCCACCGTCTTCGTGATCGGCAAGGTGCTCACGCCTCCCGCGGCGTGATCTTGAGCGGACCTCGTACGAGGTTCACTCGATGGTGGAACGGTGCTGGAAGAACGCCCGTTGACCACCCGGGGCCGAGTGCGGCGCGTATCCACGCCCGCGCTCGGCCCCCTTTCGTTGCGGGGGGATGTTCCATGGGGGTTGACCGAGATCAGCCGGCCGCGCCGGCCGCCGCCCATCAACTTTGTGCATACGTTCACAAGCGGTACGGTGGGCGTATCACCCCGCTGGTGACGGTGCCCGGCGGGTCAATCGGTCGGATGTCGAGGAGAGCCAGCGTGGTGGATCGGCGGGGCGCGGGTGACGAGGTTGTGACCACCGCCGCCGCGAAGAGATCCGCCGACGCGGCCGAGTCCGCCGCCGACGTCCGCGAGCGCGCGCGGGCCATCCCGGAGGCCGCCGTGGCCCGGCTGGCCGTGTACCTGCGGGTGCTCTCCGGCATGGCCGAGCAGGGCGTGACGACCATCTCCAGCGAGGAGCTGGCGGGCGCCGCCGGGGTCAACTCGGCGAAACTGCGCAAGGACCTGTCCTACGTCGGCTCGTACGGCACGCGGGGCGTCGGCTACGACGTCGAGGTGCTCGTGAGCCACATCGAGCGCATCCTCGGACTGACCCGGAAGCACTCCGTCGCGGTCGTCGGGATCGGTAATCTTGGTCACGCGCTGGCCAACTACGGGGGCTTCCCGAGCCGCGGTTTCCCGGTCGCCGCGCTCTTCGACATCGACCCGGACCTGACCGGTGTGCCCGTAGGTGGCATACCTGTCAACCACATCGACGACATCACGTCCGTCTGCGCCGAGCGCGAGGTCTCGATCGGCGTCATCGCGACGCCGCCGCAGGCCGCTCAAGCCGTCTGCGACCGTTTGGTATCCGCCGGAGTGCAGTGCATCCTGAACTTCGCACCCGTTGTGCTCCAAGTGCCGGACTACGTCGAGGTGCGCAAGGTCGACCTGGCGGTCGAGATGCAGATCCTGTCGTTCCACGTCGCGCGACGGGCTGACGAAGCCGCCGGTGACGTCGTCAACGGTGTCGGTGTGGACGGGGTGGTGATTCGCCCGTGATCGTGCGGGTTGTGAGCCGGAGGGCTCCCGGGGACACGTCGGCGGGGCCGACCGCGGACAGGGTTCCCGCATGAGTGTCCTCGTCGTCGGTCTTTCGCATCGCACCACCCCCGTTCCCGTGCTGGAACGCGTCGCCGTCGCCGACTCCGACCTCGGCAAGGTCCTCGACCAGCTCCTCCGGGCGCCCAGCGTCTCCGAGGCCGTGCTGCTCTCGACCTGCAACCGGGTCGAGGTCTACGCGGTGGTCGAGACCTTCCACGGCGGCATGAACGAGGTCGTCGAGGTCCTCGCGCGGCAGGCCGCCGCCGAGCCCGCCGACCTGTTCGAGCACCTCTACGTGCACTACTCGGCCGCGGCCGTCGAGCACCTGTTCTCCGTCGCGGGCGGCCTGGACTCCATGGTCGTCGGCGAGGCCCAGATCCTCGGCCAGTTGCGCACCGCCTACAACCGCGCCGACGAGGCCGGTGTGGTCGGGCGCACGCTGCACGAGCTGGTCCAGCAGGCGCTGCGGGTCGGCAAGCGCGTGCACTCCGACACCGACATCGACCAGGCCGGCGCGTCCGTGGTCTCCGAAGCCCTGTCCGACGCCGCGCGGGCGCTGGGCGGCCTCGACGGCCGGCGCGCGCTGATCGTGGGCGCGGGTTCGATGGGCGGCCTGGCCGCCGCGCACCTGCGCCGCGCCGGCATCGGCGAGGTCGTGATCGCCAACCGCACCGCCGTCAACGGCGCGCGCCTGGCCGAGTCGCTGACCTCCGACGGCGTGCCCGCCCGCTCCACCGGCCTGGCCGGCCTGGCCGACGAGATCGCCCGCGCCGACGTGCTGTTCGCCTGCACCGGCTCGGTGGACACCGTGGTCGGCGCGGAGCTGATCGGCGACCGCGAGCCGGGCCGCCCGCTGGTCGTGTGCGACCTGGGCCTGCCGAAGGACGTGGACCCGGCCGCCGCGCTGCTCTCCGGCGTCCGCGTGGTCGACCTGGAGACGCTGCAGCGCCGGCTGTCCGACGCCCCCGCGGGCCAGGTCGCCGGCCTCGCCGCCGAGATCGTGGCCGAGGAGGTCCGCTCCTACCTCGCGGGCCAGCGCAAGGCCGAGGTCACCCCCACCGTGACGGCGCTGCGCAAGCGGGCCGCCGAGGTCGTGGACGCCGAACTGCTGCGCCTGGACTCCCGGCTGCCGCAGCTGGACGGCGCGGTCCGCGACGAGCTGGCCAAGACCGTGCGCCGCGTGGTCGACAAGCTCCTGCACACCCCCACCGTGCGGGTCAAGGAGCTGGCCGCCGCGCCCGGCGGCGAGGGCTACGCCGACGCGCTGCGCGAGCTGTTCGGCCTCGACCCGCAGAAACCGGCCGCCGTCAGCACCCCCCTCTCGACGCAGAACCCGACGCAGACCAAAGGTGAGAAGCGGTGAACCGCACCCTGAGGATCGGCACGCGTGGTAGTGCCCTGGCACTCGCGCAGACCGGTCACGTGGCCGACGCGTTGCGCGCCGCCGGCGCCGACGTGGAGATCGTGACCATCTCCACCCCCGGCGACCGGTCGTCCGCGCCGATCGCCGAGATCGGCATCGGGGTGTTCACCTCGGCGCTGCGCGACGCGCTGGCGAACGGCGAGATCGACGTCGCCGTCCACTCCTACAAGGACCTGCCCACCGCCCGCGACCCCCGGCTGTCGCTGGCCGCCGTGCCCCCGCGCGAGGACCCGCGCGACGCGCTGGTCGCCCGCGACGGCCTGACCCTGGGCGAGCTGCCCGCCGGCGCGCGCGTCGGCACCGGCTCGCCGCGCCGGGCCGCCCAACTCGAAGCCCTCGGCCTCGGGCTGGAGGTCGTGGCGCTGCGCGGCAACGTGGACACCCGCATCCGCAAGGTGAGCGACGGCGAGCTGGACGCCGTCGTGCTGGCCCGCGCGGGCATCGCGCGCCTGGGCCGCACCGCCGAGATCACCGAGACCCTGGAGCCCATCCAGATGCTCCCCGCGCCCGCCCAGGGCGCGCTCGCGGTGGAGTGCCGGGTCGACGACGTCGACACCGAGCACCTCCTCCAGTCCACTCTGGACGACTCGGCCAGTCGGGCCGCTGTCGCCGCCGAGCGCGCGCTGCTGGCCGCGCTCGAAGCTGGTTGCAGCGCGCCGGTCGGCGCATTGGCCGATGTGGTGGAAGACCTCGACGAGCAGGGAGCGGTTGTCCTCCGCCTGTCCCTGCGCGGGGTCATGGCGGCGGAGGACGGCGACCTCCTCCGTGCGTCCGCCACCGGTGACTTGACCGCAGCAGAGGAACTCGGCCGCGCGCTGGCCGCCGAGTTGCTCGACCTTTCCGGCCTCGCCGCTGCGCGGTCGGAAGGGCGTAGTTGATGGGGAGTGCCCTGATGACCCGCGCACGCAAGACCCCTGGCCGCGTCGCCTTCGTGGGTTCCGGCCCCGGCGACACCGGCCTGCTCACGGTCCGTGCCCGTGACCTGCTCGCCAAGGCCGAGCTGGTGGTGACGGACCCGGACGTGCCGTCCGAGGTGGTCGCCCTCGTACCGGACGGCGTCGAGACCCGCCCGGCGGTCGGCGACCCGGCCGACGTGGCGAAGGACCTGGTCGCCGAGGCGAAGAACGGCCACGCCGTGGTCCGGCTGGTGGCGGGCGACCCGCTGACGCTGGACTCCGTGGTCAAGGAGGCGCACGCCGTCTCGAAGACCACCATCGCGTTCGACGTGGTGCCGGGCGTCCCGGCGGGCACGGCGGTGCCCGCGTACGCGGGCGTGGCGCAGGGCGCCGTGCACACCGAGGCCGACGTCCGGGGCGTCACCGACTGGGCGAGCCTGGCCGCCGCGCCCGGCACGCTCGTGCTGCACGCCACCGGCAGCCACCTCGCCGAGGCCGCGTCCTCGCTGGTCGAGCACGGCCTGGCCCCGCAGACCCCGGTCGCGGTGACCGCGGACGGCACCGGCTTCGGCCAGCGCACCGTGGACACCACGCTGGCCTCGCTCGCCGCCGACGCCGGCGACCTGGGCGGACCGCTGGTGGTGACCGTCGGCGCGGCCGTCGCGAACCGCTCGAAGCTGTCCTGGTGGGAGTCGCGCGCCCTGTACGGCTGGCGGGTGCTGGTGCCGCGCACCAAGGAGCAGGCGGGCGCGATGAGCGACCGGCTGCACTCGCACGGCGCGATCCCGGTGGAGGTGCCGACCATCTCGGTCGAGCCGCCCCGCTCGCCCGCGCAGATGGAGCGCTCGGTCAAGGGCCTGGTCGACGGCCGCTACCAGTGGGTGGTGTTCACCTCGACCAACGCCGTGCGCGCCGTGTGGGAGAAGTTCCGCGAGTTCGGCCTGGACGCTCGGGCGTTCTCCGGCGTGAAGATCGCGTGCGTGGGCGAGTCCACGGCGGCCAAGGTGCGCTCGTTCGGGATCATCCCCGAGCTGGTGCCCTCCGGCGAGCAGTCCTCCGAGGGCCTGCTGGCCGACTTCCCGCCCTACGACGACATCCTCGACCCGGTGGACCGCGTGCTGCTGCCCCGGGCCGACATCGCCACCGAGACCCTCGCGGCGGGCCTGCGCGAGCGCGGCTGGGAGATCGACGACGTGACGGCCTACCGGACCGTCCGCGCCGCCCCGCCGCCCGCCGACACCCGCGAGATGATCAAGTCCGGCGGGTTCGACGCGGTGTGCTTCACCTCGTCGTCCACCGTGCGGAACCTGGTCGGCATCGCGGGCAAGCCGCACGCCCGGACGCTGGTGGCGTGCATCGGCCCGCAGACGGCGGAGACCGCGCGCGAGTTCGGTCTCAGGGTGGACGTGCAGCCCGAGGACGCCAACGTGCCGGCCCTGGTCGACGCCTTGGCCCAGCACGCGGCCCGACTGCGTGCCGAAGGGGCTTTGCCGCCTCCTCGCAAGACCAAGCGCCTGCGCCGCTCGTAAACAGCAATCGGTCGGGGCCACTCAACGGTGGCCCCGACCGCGTTTCGTAGGGAGTGCCACCCGTGTTCCCCGCCCACCGCCCGCGCCGCCTGCGCACCACGCCGGCGATGCGCCGCCTGGTCTCCGAGACCACCGTGCGCCCGCGCCAGTTCGTGCTGCCGATGTTCGTCAAGGAGGGCGCGGACGCCCCGGCCGAGATCGCGTCCATGCCGGGCGTCGTCCAGCACACCCGCGAGTCGCTGCGCAAAGCCGCCGTCGAGGCCGTCCAGGCGGGGGTCGGCGGCATCATGCTGTTCGGCGTCCCCGCGACGCGCGACGCCGTCGGCTCCGGCGCGACCGACCCCGACGGCATCCTCAACGCCGCCCTGCGCGACCTGCGCTCGGAGCTGGGCGACGCCACCGTGCTGATGTCGGACTGCTGCCTGGACGAGTTCACCGACCACGGCCACTGCGGCGTGCTCACCCCCACCGGCGAGGTCGACAACGACGCCACGCTGGAGGTCTACGGCGAGATGGCCGTCGCCCAGGCCCGCGCCGGCGCCCACGTCGTCGGCCCCAGCGGCATGATGGACGGCCAGATCGGGTCCATCCGGTCCGCGCTGGACGAGGCCGGGTTCACCGACACCGGCATCCTCGCCTACTCCGCCAAGTACGCCTCCGCGCTCTACGGGCCGTTCCGGGACGCGGTGGAGTCGCAGCTCTCCGGCGACCGCAAGACTTACCAGCAGGACCCGGCCAACGCCCGCGAGGCGCTGCGCGAGGTCGAGCTGGACCTGGCCGAGGGCGCCGACATGGTCATGGTGAAGCCCGCCCTGCCGTACCTGGACGTGCTGGCGGCCGTCGCGCAGGTCTCGACCGTGCCGGTGGCGGCGTACCAGATCTCCGGCGAGTACGCGATGGTCGAGGCCGCCGCCCGCAACGGCTGGATCGACCGCGAGCGCACCGTGCTGGAGACGCTGACGTCGATCCGCCGCGCGGGCGCGGACATCGTGCTCACCTACTGGGCGGTGGAGGCGGCACGGTGGCTCGACCGGGAGTGACCCCGCCGCCGCGGCTGGTCGACATCGCGCGGTGGTTGTGGATCGGCAGCGCCGTCGTCGGCCTCGGCCGGTTCCTGGTGCAGTTGGCCGACCGGGAGATGCTGATCGGCGAGCTGCGCAAGCAGCAGCCCACGCTGTCGCAGGACGAGCTGGACGCGGCGGCCAGCGGCGGCGTCATGTTCGGCCTGCTCCTGGGCGGGCTGTTGGTGCTGGTCTACGCGTTGCTGGCCAACCGCATGGCGCAGGGCCGCAACTGGGCGCGGATCGTGCTGACCGTGTTCGGCGCGGCCGGCGTGTTCTTCGGCGTGGTGCGGCTGGTCGCCGTGGCGTCGGGGTTGGCGGCGGCGTTCCAGCTGGCCATCCGGCCGGAGGACGTCGTGTTCGGCGTCATCACGATGGTGTTGGACTGCGTCGCGCTGGTCCTGATGTACCTGCCGTCGGTGTCCTCGCACTTCACCGCCCCCAAGGCCAGGCTCCAACCGAGCTGACCGCGCGGCAGGTTCCGGCCACCGGCCCGGGGTGACGTGGCGCACTCGCGGGCCGGTCCGCGGCGGACCTCCCGTGGGTGCCGGCCGCCGGATCCGGGCCGTTGTCCCTGCACTCGGGGCCGCCGGCGGAAATGTCTGGTTCGACAGTTCGGGGGACCTCCGGATCACAGCGTTCCGTCAGCGGTGTTGCACCACGGGTAGCTAACGGATTGTGATTTCAGGTCGACGGGACGCGCACATGCTTCTACGGTCCGCGCATGACCACTCCTCAGAACCCGTACGGCCAGGGTGGGCCGGGCGGCCCGCAGCAGCCGGGTGGGTACCCCCAGCAGGGCGGTTACCCGCAGCAGGGCGGGCACCCCCAGCAGGGTGGCTACCCGCAGCAGGGCGGCTACCCCCAGCAGGGCGGGCACCCCCAGCAGCCCGGCGGGTACCCGCAGCAGCCCGGCTACCCGCCGGCCGCGCCGCCGCTGGCCCCGCACGAGATGCACCGGCCGCCGCGCCCCAAGTCCGTGGACACCGCGTTCCTGCTCTTCATGATCAGCGCGGGCCTCGGCATCCTGTCCTCGATCTTCAGCTTCATCACGGCGAAGGAAGCGGCGGAGGCGGCCCTCAAGCCGCTGCGCGACGCGGGCTTCGACACGTCGGCGGCGGCGGTCGAGCCGTCCTACGGCGGCGCCATCTTCAGCCTGATCCTGTTCGCCGTGTGGATCGCCGTGGTCTTCCAGATGCGCAACGGCCAGAACTGGGCGCGCATCACCCTCACCATCCTGGGTGGCCTGGGCATCCTGTTCGGCCTGATCGGCCTGATCGGCATCGGCCTGCTGTTCAGCCTCGGCATCTTCGGCGTCATCCAGGGCCTGTTCAACATCATCCAGCTGGCGCTGATCATCGGCGCGCTGGTGTTCATGTTCAAGCCGGACGCCAACCACTACTTCAAGGCGAGCTGACCCCAGCCGCCCGGTCACAAGGTCGTTGTCCACCGCCTGTCGCGGTGGACAGCGACCTTTCGTGGTTCTAGCGTTCTTAATCGTGACGACCCCCGAGGACCCCGACGAGGGCAGGCCTGCGCCGCACGTTCCCCCGCCGCCGCCGTTGAGCGAGTCCGAGCTGTCCGGCGCCGCGGTCGCCGCTCGGCCGCCGCTGCCCAACGAGGTGCGGATCTCGTTCTTCCTGTGGCTCGCGGTCGGGGCGATGTTCGTGGTCAGCGCGGTGGTCGCGGTGGCGCAGCGGGACCAGTTCGTCGAGGCCGTGCGGCAGACGCCCGAGGCCCGGGACCTCACGCCCGAGGCGTTCGACGCCGCCGTCACCGCCAGTTGGATGCTCGCGATCATCGCCAGCGCGGTGATGGCCGGGCTGTTCGTCCTCTTCGCGTTCCAGGCGCGGGCGGGCAAGGGCTGGGCGCGGGTCGTGCTCGCCGTGCTGACGGCGGTCGTCCTGCTGTTCGTGCTGTTCGGGCCGTCGCCGTGGGGCCTGCTCATCGCGCTGATCAGCGTGGCCGGCGTGGTGCTGCTGTACCTGCCCGGCGCGAAGGCCTACTTCGACGCGGTGAAGCGGAACCGGTGAGCGACCAGCCGCCCGGGACCGCCCGGGCCGCGGTGGCGGTCTGGTACGCGCTGGCCGTGTTCGGCGTCGTCAACGTCGCCTACCTGTGGGTGCGGCGCGCGGCGCTGGAGGACGCGGCGGCGCGGGAGGGCTTCGACACCGGCGCGGTGACGACGCTGTTGGTGCAGCTCACGGCGGTCGCGGTGGTGTTCGGGGCCGGGTACGTGGCGTTCGGGCGGATGCTGCGGCTGGGCCGGGGCTGGGCCCGGCGCGCGCTGACCGGCGTGGCCCTGCTGCACGTGCTGTGGCTGCTGCTGTCCGGCTCGGCGAGCGCGAACCTGGTGGTGGTGCTGCTCATCGCGGTCGGAACCGCGCTCACCTGGCTGCGCGGTACGGCAGAGTGGGTGGGGCAGCACTAGCCCCCCGGAGCCGACCATGCCCGAGCCCGACCCGTTCGCCTCGCCGTTCCACCACGTCCGGCTGCCCGGCGAGCCCGAGCCGACCACCGGCTACGGCTTCCCCGGCCCGATGCCGGCTGCGCCCGAGCCGACCGGCAACCCGTACGCGGCCGACAACCCGTACGCGGCCGACAACCCGTACGCGGCGACCAACCCGTACGCCGCCCCGGACCCGTACGCGGCCCCCGCCTACGGACTGCCGGTCGCGCACCCGTACGTGTCGGCGAGCGCGGTGCACATGTCGGTGCTGGAACGGCCGGTCGCGCTGCTGGTGTCGTCGTGGAGCTGGCTGGTGGCGACCGTGCTGGTGGTGCTCGCGCTGCCCGGGATGTTCTTCGTGTCCTCGGACGTGCTGGCCAACGAGCTGTACGAGGAGTCCCAGGCCGAGGTCGAGCCGATGACGCGGGCCGAGTCCGAGATCGTCGCCCAGCTGACGCCGATGTTCTTCGTGCTGGGCTTCGCCGTGCTCGCCGTCCCGTACGTCGTCGCGGCGATCAAGCTGCGCGGCGGGCGGAACTGGCCGCGCGTGCTGCTCGCGGTGCTCGGCGCGGCCGGGGTGGTGTTCGGGCTGGCCATGCTCGCGGCGTTCTCGACCAGCGCGGTGCCGTACGTGAACTGGCTCGTGGGCACGGTCTGGGCACTTTTGTTCCTCGCGGCCGTGCTGCTGGGCATAGTGGCGATGTTCGTCCCGCCGGTCAACGCCTACGTGAGAGCGGTGAGCACCCGATGACCCAGCCGCCCGCCGGACCGGGGCACCAGCCCTGGGACCCGCGGCAGTACCCGCAGGCCGCGCCGGTCGAGCACGGGTTCCCCGCCATGCGCGGCGTGGACCAGCACACCACCCGGGTCCAGCGACCCGGGGTGGTCGTCCTCGGGTTCGGGTTGTGGCTGTTCGCCGCGCTGGCCTGGCCGCTGGGCTCGATCGTCCGGATCGGCGTCGAGGAGGGCACGTTCGAGGGCTTCGGCCCGATCATGTCGCTGTTCGTGTCGGGGTGCCTGTTCTTCGCGGGCCTGTGGGGCGCGATCGCGTTCTTCGGCGGCAGCTACTACGCCCGGATGGCGTTGTGCGGCGGGTCGCTGGTCATCGGCGTCCTGGCGTTGGCGGCGGCCCTGGTCGCGGCCCGGGACGACCTGGACGAGCCGTTGTCGTGGGTGGTCATCGTGGCGCGGCTCGTGCTGCCCGCGGTCGCGGCCGTGGTCAGCTTCCTGCCGGGCACCCGGCACTGGTTCGCGGGGAACCTGGGCTAGTGGAGCAGCCCGTCCTGTACTCCGAGCCCGGCGCGTCCTGGTGGCCGCTGCTGTGGGGACCGGTGTTCGTGCTGGTCGGCGTGCTGGTCGAGGCGGTCACCGGCGGCGTGTGGTTCGCGCTGTGGGCGGTCGTCGGGTTCGTGCTGACGTGCAGCGCCGCGCTGTGGGTGGCCGGGCGGCGGCGCGTCTACGGGGTGCGGCTCACGCCCGTGGCGCTGCGCCTGGGCCAGGAGGAGCTGCCGGTCCGCGACATCGCCGAGGTCGAGGGCGTCGAGCCGCGCGCGGGCGCCAAGGTGCTCGGCGGCGGGTGGAGCGTGCCGCGCGGCACCACCGAGGTGCCCGTCCGCCTCGCCGACGGGACCGTGGTCACCGCGTGGGCGCGCGACCCCGACGCGCTGCGCGGGGCCGTCCACCGCCTGCTGTCGCACCGGACGTGAGAGGCTTGCGCACCGTGACGACTGTTCCCGGGCTGCACCAGCCCAAGCGCGCGATCGTCGCCGGCGTCGAGGTGGTCGCGGTGGTGGCGCTCGCGTTCGCGGTCGTGTGGTGCTGGAACCGGGGTGTTCTGCGCTACAGCTACCCGGTGGCCGACGGCGCGCCCCTGGAGTCCACGCGGTACCTCGGCAACTGGATCGGAGCGGCGATCGGCCTGGCCACGCTGGCCGGCGTGCTGCTGCTGGACGCGGGCCGCCAGGTGGTGCTCGCGGTCCGTGCCCGTGGTCGGAAGCAGGTCGATCCGCCGGACGTGTGAGACTGGGGGGCGTGACTTCGACGCGATCCCAGGCGCTGTTCGAGCGCGCGGCGGCGGTTGTCCCCGGTGGCGTCAACTCGCCGGTCCGGGCCTTCCACTCGGTGGGCGGCACGCCCCGGTTCATGGTGCGCGGCGAGGGCCCGCACCTGTGGGACGCCGACGGCAACAAGTACGTCGACCTGGTCTCCTCGTGGGGCCCCATGATCCTCGGCCACGCCCACCCCGCGGTGGTGGACGCGGTGCGCTCGGCGGCCGTCCACGGCCTGTCGTTCGGCACGCCCACCGAGGGCGAGATCGAGCTGGCCGAGGAGATCATCGACCGGGTCGCGCCGGTCAACCAGGTGCGGCTGGTCAACTCCGGCACCGAGGCGACGATGAGCGCCATCCGCCTGGCCCGCGGCTACACCGGCCGGCGCAAGGTGGTGAAGTTCGCGGGCTGCTACCACGGGCACGTGGACGCGCTGCTCGCCCAGGCCGGGTCCGGCGTGGCCACGCTGGGCCTGCCGACGTCGCCGGGCGTCACCGGCGCGCAGGCCGCCGACACCATCGTGCTGCCGTACAACGACATCGAGGCCGTGCGGGCGGCGTTCGCGGAGAACCCGGACGAGATCGCCTGCGTGATCACCGAGGCGGCGGCGGGCAACATGGGCGCGGTCGCGCCCAAGCACAACGCCGAGCTGCTGGAGCTGTGCCACGCGCACGGCGCGCTGCTGGTGATGGACGAGGTGATGACCGGGTTCCGCGTGTCGCGCGCGGGCTGGTTCGGGCTGGAGAACGTGCCCGGCGACCTCTACACGTTCGGCAAGGTCATGTCCGGCGGCCTGCCCGCGGCGGCGTTCGGCGGTCGGACCGAGATCATGCAGCGGCTCGCCCCGTCCGGGCCGGTGTACCAGGCCGGGACGCTGTCCGGGAACCCCGTCGCGGTGGCGGCGGGCCTCGCCACGCTGCGCGCGGCGACCGACGAGGTGTACCTGAAGCTGGACGCCAACGCCACCCGCCTCGGCGCGCTGTTCACCGCCGCGCTGACCGAGGCCGGCGTCGCGCACCGCGTGCAGTTCGCCGGGAACCTGGTGAGCGTCTTCTTCACCGAGGACGAGGTCACCGACTACGCCGGCGCCCAGGCCGCCCAGACCTGGCGCTTCCCCCCGTTCTTCCACGCCCTGCTGGAACGCGGCGTCTACCCGCCGCCCAGCGCGTTCGAGGCGTGGTTCGTCAACGCCGCCATGACCGAGGAGGACTTCGCGGTGATCGCGGAAGCCCTGCCCCACGCCGCCCGCGCGGCAGCGGAGGCCAAGCAGTGAGCCGCACCGTCGTCCACCTGCTCCGGCACGGCGAGGTGCACAACCCGACCGGCATCCTCTACGGCCGCCTGCCCGGCTTCAAGCTGTCCGAACGGGGCCAGAAGCAGGCCCTGACCGTGGCGGAGCACTTGCGGGACCACGACATCGCGCACGTCGTGGCGTCCCCTTTGGACCGTGCACAGCAGACCGCCGCCCCGATCGCCGACTCGCACCGGTTGGAGCTGGCGACCGACGACCGGCTGATCGAGGCGGACAACCAGTTCGAGGGCCTGAAGGTCGCGGTCGGTGACGGCGCCCTGAGGTCCCCGAAGCACTGGCCCAAGCTGGTCAACCCGTTCCGCCCGTCGTGGGGCGAGCCGTACCTGGAGATCGCGCACCGGATGCTGGGCGCCGTGCAACGGGCACGCCTGGCGGCGGAGGGTCACGAGGCGGTCTGCGTGTCCCACCAGTTGCCGATCTGGACCTTGCGGAGGTTCCTGGAGGGCAAGCGCATGTGGCACGACCCGCGCCGGCGGGAGTGCTCCCTGGCGTCCCTGACGAGCCTGGTGTTCGAGGGCGAGGAACTGGTCAAGGTCGTCTACACCGAGCCGGTGGGCGCGACGAACCCGAGGGTGACCGGGGCATGAGGCGCTTGCTCCTGGTCGCGTTGCTGGTGCTGACGGGCTGCTCGACCGGCGACGACGCGGTGGTCGCCGGCTCGGACTTCCAGCTGGTGGCCCCGGCCGGCCAGGTCCGCATCCGCTACGACGCGGACGACCGGAAGGTCGTGCGGGGGCTGAGCGGCCCGGACGTGCGGGACGCCGCCAAGACGGTCAGCCTGGACGACTACGCGGGCAAGGTCGTGGTGGTCAACATCTGGGGATCGTGGTGCCCGCCCTGCCGGACGGAGGCCCCGGAACTGCAGAAGGTGCAGGACGAGCTGGGGGCGGACGTCGTCCAGGTGCTCGGCGTGGCGGTGAAGGAAAGCTCCCCGGACGGACCCCGCGACTTCCTGGCCAACCGGCAGCTGTCCTACCCGTCGATCTACGACGAGTCGGGCCGATCGATCCTGGTGTTCAAGGGCCTGCCGCCCAATGCCGTGCCGTCGACGTTCGTGCTGGACAAGCAGCACCGGGTGGCGGCGGTGTTCCTGGTCGGGGTGATCGCCTCGGACATCACGCCGATCGTCAAGGAACTGGCCGCCGAGTAGCGGCACCTGTTTTTGGATCGGGCTCCCAGCCACAAGGGGCCTTCGTGTTCCCCACCGTATGACCTGCCCGAAGGGCTACCACACTTTTTGGGGGTCGGGCCAAAAAGTTTTTGCGAGGAACGAGCAAAAAGTTTTTCGACCGACCCCCGAAAAGTGTGGTCGGCTCCGCCAGGTCATGCGGTGGGGAACACGCAGGCCCTTCCCCCCACTGGAGGCCTCCCGGCCGCTTTTGTCTTTAGAGCGCGCCAGCGCTTCCAAGCGCGAAGCGCGTTCATCCCGGGTCAGCGCGGAGCGCGTTGCGTTTAGACCCGCGAAGCGTGGATTTGATTAGCAACAGCGTGAGTTCAAAGCGTAAAAGAGCCTCGCCGGCGGGCGAGCCACCAAAGATGACACAACTGCGCAAGCGGGGGCTTCTTGCTTGTGTCATCTCCGCATGACCCGGCAAAGCCAACCACATTTTCCCGGGGTTGGGCCAAAAACTTTTGCTCGTTCCTCGCAAAACTTTTTGGCCCAACCCCGGGAAAATGTGGTAGCCCTTCGGGCGGGCCATACGGAGATGACACAAGCAAGAAGCCCGGCTTGGGTTGTGTCCTCTCCGGTGGACTGCCCGCTCGGCGCTTCGCGCCGGTTGGTCTGTGTTGTCAGTTCAGGTCGGGGATTTTTGCTTTGAAGGCGTTGATCATGGCTTCTCGGCCGATCAGGTTGAACTCGCGGCCCAGGGTGCGCATGATCGAGTTCTCCGTCGGGCGGTAGAGGCCGTAGCGGTAGTAGCGGCTGCCTTCGTACGCGCCTACCGTGCCGCCGTCCGGGGACGGTTGGCCGGTGTGCTTCGACCACTTCGCGCCGGTCGGGTCGGTGGTCGCGTTGGGTTCGGTCGGCTCGCCGCCCGTGTACCTGTCGTACGGGTAGTCGTACTCGTCGGCCAGGCCGCCGATGGAGTGGCCGAGTTCGTGCACCGCGATCTGGCCGGCCTGGTCGTTCGCGCCGGCCGCGGTGGCGATGCCGCCGCCCGCGCCGCCGTACTTGGTGGTGTTGCCGAGGGCGATGACCTGGTCGGCTTGTGGGGCAAGGGCTCCGAACTGGCCCGCCTTCGTCTGGTTGACGCACAGGAGGCGTTCGGTGTTGACGTCCCGGCCCTGGCACCAGAAGCCCATGTCCAGTGCCGTGTCGCGGTTCGTGCCCAGGGTGGGGTCGTTGTCCACTCCCGACTCCGGGGAGACGACGTTGACCTGCCAGACGTTGAAGTACTGCTTGTAGGACTTGAACGGCTCGACCGCCGACAGTTCCGTCCACTTGCTCACCACGTGGTCGTGGTAGGTCGCCAGGTCGCCCTGCGTGTACCCGTCGCCGACGAAGACCAGGTCGAAGCGCTGGTCGGGCGCGCCGGTCTCCTGGATCGCCACCACGTCCGCGGCCACCTGCGCGGGCTCGGCTCTGGTCTCCAGGGCCCTCGGGACGGCGACCTGGGTGATGCTCCCGTCCGGCGAGAACACCTCCCGCCACTCCACGGGGGACTGCGCCGCGCCGCCGGGGGCGGGGGCGGTGACGACGACCAGTGCGACGGCCAGCACGGGCAGGGTGAGCCGGTGAACTCGCATGGTCGTGACGCTATGAAGCAGGTCACTCACTCACAAGGGTGGAAAGACGGGTTTAACCGATAGGGGAACGGGGAAAAGCCCCTATCGGCGTGACGGGGGTCATCACTAAGGGCAGCCGGTGGGCGGGAGGTCGTGGGGGCTCCCTACCCTGGTTGGCGTGAACCCCACCGACCTCGCCATCTCCGGCCCGTTGGTGCTGGCCACGGGCGTGGCGGTGCTGGCCGGGGCGATCTCGTTCGCGTCCCCCTGCGTGGTGCCGCTGGTGCCCGGGTACCTGGCCTACCTGGCCGGGCTGGTGGGTGCCGAGGCGCCGGCGGTGGCGGACGGGGAAGGGCGCAAGGCCGGGCGGTGGCGGGTCGCGGGTGCGGCCGGGTTGTTCGTGCTCGGGTTCACGGTCGTGTTCGCGCTCACCTCGTTCGTGGTGCTCGGGTTGAGCGACGCCCTCTACTTCAACGCCGACACGCTCCAGCGCGTCGGCGGTGTCGTCACCATCGCGATGGGACTGGTCTTCATCGGACTGGTGCCCGCGCTCCAGAAGGACATCCGGCTGCACCGCACCCCGCGCGGCGGGTTGATCGGCGCGCCGTTGCTGGGCGGGGTGTTCGCGCTCGGGTGGACGCCGTGCGTCGGGCCCACGCTGTCCGGGGTGCTCGCCCTCGCGCGCGGCACCGAGGTCGGGTCGGCCACCGGGCGCGGGGTGGTGCTGGTGCTGGCCTACTGCATCGGGCTCGGGTTGCCGTTCATCCTGATCGCGCTGGGCGCGCGGTGGGCGGTGCGGGTGACCGGGTGGCTGCGCGGCCACGTCCGGCAGGTGCAGGTGTTCGGCGGGGTGCTGCTGATCGCGGTCGGCGTGGCGCTGGTCACCGGGCTGTGGGGCGATTTCGTGTTCTGGCTGCGGGACGCCGTGGTCAGCGACGTGGAACTGCCGTTGTAGTGAAAGCGTTCCTGGCCTTCCTGCGCAACACGTGGCGCGGTCTCACCGCGATGCGCACGGCGTTGACGCTGCTGTTCCTGTTGGCGCTGGGGGCGATGCCGGGCGCGTTGCTGCCGCAGCGCTCGCTCAACGCGCAGAAGGTCGCCGAGTACATCGCCGAGAACGGCTGGTGGGGCCGGTTCCTCGACCGCCTGCAGTTCTACGACGTCTACGCCAGCTACTGGTTCTCCGCGGTCTACGTGCTGCTGTTCGTGTCGCTGGTCGGCTGCCTGCTGCCGCGCACGTGGGAGTACTTCAATCAGATGCGGGCCAAGCCCGTGCTGACCCCGCGCAACCTGTCCCGCCTGCCGCACCACGCGACCGCCGAGCTGTCCGCGAGCCCGGAAGCCGTGATGGCGTCGGCGAAGGCGCGGTTGAGGGGGTGGCGGCTGGTCGAGCGCGAGGAGGCCGACGGCGCGCGCAGCGTCAGCGCCGAGCGCGGCTACCTGCGCGAGACCGGCAACCTCGTCTTCCACTTCTCCCTGCTGGGCCTGCTGGTCGCGTTCGCGCTGGGCAAGATGGTCGGCTACGAGGGGCAGGTGATCGTCCAGTCCAAGGGCGGCCAGTTCTGCAACTCCGGCGTGTTCAACTTCGACAGCTTCCGGCCCGGCCTGCGCGTCGACGGCACCCAGCTGTCCCCGTTCTGCGTGCGGGTCAACGACTTCCACGCCACCTACCTGCACAACGGGCAGGCGCAGAGCTTCCGCGCGGACATCGACTACCAGTCCGGCGAGGACCTGCGGACCGGCACGTGGCGGCCGTACCCGCTGGAGGTCAACAGCCCGCTGCGCACCGCCGGCGACCGCGTCTACCTCCTCGGCCACGGCTACACCCCGATCTTCACCGTCCGGTTCCCCAACGGCGAGGTCCGCACCGGCACCACCCAGTGGCGGCCGGTCAACGAGGTCACCCTCGCCTCCGAGGGCGCGACGAAGTTCGACCCGCCCGGCGTCACCGACACCGAGCAGCGGCGCCGGAACCAGCTCGCCATCACCGGTCTGCTCGCGCCGACCGCCGGGTTCCGCGGCGAGCTGCTGGACTCGGTGTTCCCCGAGGCGCGCGACCCGGCGGTGGCGATCGACGTCTACCGGGGCGACCTGGGCACCGACTCCGGCCGCGGCCAGTCGATCTTCTCCATCGACGAGCAGCAGGTGCGGGACGGCAAGCTGACCAGGGTCGCCCGCCAGAACCTGCGCCAGGGCGAGGAGCTGACCCTCGACGACGGCACGGTCGTCCGGTTCGAGGGCGTCAAGGACTGGGTGTCGCTCCAGGTGTCGCACGACCCCACGCAGGTGTGGGTGCTGGCGTTCTCGGTGCTGGTGATCCTGGGTCTGGGCGTGTCGCTGAGCGTGAAGCGCCGCCGCGTCTGGGTCCGGGCGGTCCCGGCGGCGGACGGGCGTACGGTTGTCGAGGTCGGCGGGCTCGCGCGCACCGACCAGGCCGGGTACGGCGAGGAGTTCGGCTCGCTCGCGCGTGACCTGCTGGAGGAGGAGAAGTGATGCCGGTCAACGAGACGCTGTCCACCTACAGCGACTGGACCTACGGTGCGGCCGTCTCCGTGTACTTCGTCGCGGCCGTGTTCTACCTGTGCGAGGCGGCCTTCGGGCGCACCAAGGCGCGTGAGCTGGTCGGCGCGGCGAAGGTGGCCGGCACCGCCGAGGACGGCACGTGGACGCCGGGCCTGGTGGTGAAGCAGGAGCGGTCCCGCGCCGAGAAGCTCGGCCGCATGGGCGTCGCCCTGACCGTGCTGGGCGCGCTGCTCCAACTGACCTCCCTGGTGCTGCGCGGTTTCGCGACCGAGCGCGCGCCGTGGGGCAACATGTACGAGTACGGCTCGCTGCTGACGTTCGCGGCCGTGGCGACGTGGCTGGTGCTGATGCGCGCGTTCCCGGTGCGCAAGCTCGGCGGGTTCGTGCTGGTGCCGGTGGTCGTCCTGATGTTCCTGGGCGGCACGGTGCTGTACGCCGAGGCCGCGCCCGTGCAGCCGGCGTTGCAGTCGTACTGGCTCGTGGTGCACGTGTCGGTGATCTCGGTGTCCAGCGGCATCCTGCTCGTGCCCGGCGTGACCAGCGTGCTGTACCTGCTGAAGTCCTCCGGCCGGGCGCGGTTCGCGAAGCTGCCCGACGCCGACGTGCTGGACCGGGTCGCCTACCGCAGCACGGTGTTCTCGTTCCCGCTGTTCACCATCGGCATCATCTGCGGCGCGATCTGGGCCGAGGCGGCGTGGGGCCGGTTCTGGGGCTGGGACCCCAAGGAGACCGTCGCGTTCGTGTGCTGGGTGGTCTACGCGGCCTACCTGCACGCCCGCGCGACCGCCGGCTGGCGCGGCCGTCCCGCGGCGTGGATCAACGCGCTGGGCTTCGCGCTCAACGTGTTCAACCTGTTCTTCATCAACCTGGTCACGACTGGATTGCACTCTTACGCGGGTGTCGGCTGACCGGCGTACCCAGTGTCGTGGAACCGCTGGGGGCCGACTACCGTCGAACCGTGAGGTCGGGGGAGGCTCGATCCGCTTTGCGCAGGGAGGACCCCAGCGGTGACCGGTCGCTACGAGAGTCCTGAGTCGTCGTGGCAGCCGCCGTCGGGCGCGGAAGGGCAGCAGCCCAACCCGAACCAGTCCGGTGGTTACCAGGTCGAGGGTTCGGGCGCCCACTACGTCGATCCCACCACCGTCTACCTCGACCCCGCCCAGGGCACGCCGTCCGGGTCCTACCAGGTCGGGAACCAGTCGGGTCCGTACCAGGTCGGCAACCAGAGCGGGCCGTACCAGGTCGGGAACCAGTCCGGGCCGTACCAGGTAGGCAACCAGTCCGGGCCGTACCAGGTCGCCGGGCAGTCGGGGCCGCACCAGTTCCAAGGGCCGTTCCCGAACAACTTCCCGCAGAGCGTCCAGCCCCAGCAGCCACTCCAGCCGCCGCAGCGCGCCCAGCAGGCCACGGCGCACGAGGTGTCGTCGCAGCAGCTGATCAAGCGCGCGAAGCGGCCGCCGCAGTCCGGCTGGCGCAAGACCGTGCACTCGGTGACCGGCGGGCTGGTCAACCTGGGCGAGAGCCCGGCGGACGTGCGGCGGCGCGAGCTGATCGCGCGGATCAACCAGCCGCTGCGCGGGTGCTACAAGATCGCGATGCTGAGCCTCAAGGGCGGCGTCGGCAAGACCACCACGACCACCACGCTCGGTTCGACGTTCTCGTCGTTGCGCGGTGACCGGGTGATCGCCGTGGACGCCAACCCCGACCGCGGCACGCTCGCCTTGAAGGTGCCCCGGGAGACCACCGCGACCGTGCGGCACCTCCTGCGCGACGCGGCCCGCATCACCAAGTACAGCGACGTCCGCGCCTACACCTCGCAGTCGCCCAGCCGGCTGGAGATCCTCGCCTCCGAGCAGGACCCGGCCGTGTCGGAGGCGTTCAGCGACCAGGACTACCTGCGCACGGTCGCGCTGCTCGAACTCTTCTACAACATCGTCCTCACCGACTGCGGCACCGGCCTGATGCACTCGGCGATGAAGGGCGTGCTGGACCAGGCCGACTCGCTGGTGCTGGTGTCGTCGGGCTCGGTGGACGGCGCGCAGACCTCGGCGGCGACCCTGGACTGGCTGGAGGCCCACGGCTACCGGGACCTGGTGGCCAAGTCCGTCGCCGTGATCAACTCGGTGCGGCCGGGGTCGGGCAAGGTGGACTTGGACAAGCTCGCCGCGCACTTCGCGCAGCGCTGCCGGGCCGTGGTGCGCATCCCGTTCGACGCGCACCTGGAGGAGGGCGCGGAGATCGAGCTGGACAAGCTCGGCCCGGAGACCCGCCTGGCCCTCCTGGAGCTGGCCGCGACCGTGGCCGACGACTTCCCCAACAAGGTCACCTGAGCACCCGAAGAGGGGCCTCCCGCCCGGGAGGCCCCTCTTCGACGTGCGGTCACTCTTCTTCCGGACGCTTCTTCTTCGCCTGCTCGCCCAGCTTGCGCAAGAACTCCGGGTCGTCGTCCGGCGCGATCACACGGCGGCTGGGGGCGGAGTCGACCCGATCCGGCCCGAACGCGCGCCACAGCAGCACGGCGATGGTGAGCGCACCGATGAGCGCGAGCACGTAGAGCATGGTCGCCACCTCCTTCGCCACGAGGTTACCCGTGTCATGAGGTGAACGGACTCAGTGCCGCACCGGTTCGGTCGCCTCGGTGGTCAACTGCGAGAGCAGGGCCTGGACCTCGGACTCCCGGAACCGGCGGTGACCGCCCGGGGTGCGGATGGAGCCGATGCGGCCGGCGGTCGCCCACCGGGTGACGGTCTTGGGGTCGACGCGGAACAGACTGGCCACCTCACCCGGCGTGAGCAGCCGTTCCCCCTGGTGTCCCTGCGTGACGGTCACGGTCTTCCTCCCCGATGCCGATCAGACCTACCGGACGCATCGTGGCATCCCGGCCTTCGGGTACTCGAACACTTGGGTGATGGTAAAGAGGTAGTAAGGGACGAAGTGGGCGGTTCGGACATCGGTGCCGCTACCCCTACGCTAGGCCCGGTGGACGCACTTGATCGCCAGATCATCGCCGCCCTCCGCGAGAACGGCCGGGCCACCTACGCCGACCTGGGGCGCAAGGTCGGCCTGTCCGCCTCCGCCGTGCACGAGCGGGTCGGCAAGCTGGAGGCCACCGGGGTCATCGTCGGCTACCACGCCGTGGTGGACCCCAGCGCGGTCGGCCTGGGGGTGACGGCGCTGATCGGCATCCACCCCACCGACACCGCGGACGACGACGAGCTGGCCCTGGCGCTGGGCGAGCTGGTCGAGGTCGAGTCGTGCTACCGGGTGGCGGGCGACGAGTCGTTCATCGTGAAGGTCCGGGTGGCCACCGTGGACGACCTGGAGCGCTCGCTGGGCAGGCTGCGCCGCATCCCCGGCGTGGCGCGCACGCGGACCACGGTGGTGCTGTCCACGCGCTTCGAGGGCCGTCCCAACACCGCGGCCGCCGACGGCGGCGCGTAGCCTGGGTAACCGTGCAACACCTGGGTCGTGATGTGACGCTGTACGTCTGCGCGCGGCTGGGCATGGTCGCCGCGGTCACGGCGGTCCTGGTCCTGCTCAACGTGCCGCTGTTGGTCGCCCTGGCCGTGGGCGTGGTCGTGGCGCTGCCGCTGTCGCTGTTCCTGTTCAAGGGCCTGCGCACGCGGGTGGCGCAGGGCCTGGAGGAGAAGCAGGCGGCGCGGCGGGCCGAGCGCGAGAAGCTGCGCGCCCAGCTGCGCGGCGAGGCCGCCGAGGGCTAGGCCGGCTGCACCGCCTAGACGACCAGCAGGAACATCCCGCCGAGGTTGGCCAACACCAGGACGGCGAGCGCCGCGGAGAACCGCGTGCTCTCCCGCAGCCGCAGCCCGAGGGCCAGGACCCCGATCGGCAGGACGGCCTTGCGCACGTTCGCGATCCGGAGCGCGCCGACCGCCACCCCCAGCGGCGACAACCCCGCCTCGGTCGCCCCGAGCACGTCCGCGCGCCACTGCTCGCGGTAGCGGTCCCGCTGGTGGCGGGCCAGCAACGCGACGGCACAGGTCACGACGAGCAGGGCGAGACGGGTCATCGCGCGGCCTCCGGTCCGGTGTTCGGCAAAGCCCTCTTCGCTCTGGCGGTCCGCCGGGCGACCACCTTGGCGGCCTCCCGCGCCCCGTCGGCGGTGAGCCGGTAGGCGCGCCGGCGCGGCCCGCGCCGCTCGGGGTCGTCGTCCCACTCGGACGAGACCCACCCCGCCCGTTCGAGCCGGTCGAGCAGCGGGTAGACGCTGCCGGACGGCCGGCCGGTCACCTTGATGATCTCCAGCCCCCACCGCGGGCGGTCGCTGTCGAGGAGAACGGCGAGCACGTCCACCGTCGCCCGACCCACCCGCGTCAACGGCTCCACGACTCTAATCCTACCTATGTAGATCAAGCCCGGTCAACGTTCGAACAGCTCGGCCGCCTCGTCGGCCAGGCGCGTGATCACGTCCGCCAGTTCCAGGTCCGCCAACCAGTGCTCCGGCACGTCGTCGGCCCCGTCCCGCGTGCCGAGCAGGTTGCCGCAGATCGCGCCGGTCGAGTCGCTGTCGCCCGAGTGGTTCACCGCCAGCAGCAGGCCGTCGGCCGGGGACCGGGCCGTGAGGGCGGCCAGCAGGCCGATCGCCAGGGCCTCCTCGCCGACCCAGCCGCCGCCCAGCGTCGTCTCGACCACCTCCGGCGTCGGGCGCACGCCCCGCGCCGCCATCTCCACGGCCAGGTCCAGCAGGGCCAACTGCTCCTCGTGACCGTCCCAGCGGGTCAGCTCCTCCCGCGCCACGTCCACCGCCTCGGGCAGCGCCGCGCCCAGCCGCAACCGCTGCACCACCACCGCCAGCACCCCGGCCGACAGGTAGCCGCTCGGGTGGCCGTGGGTCAGCGCGCCCGTCGCCGTGGCCAGCGCGAACACCTCGCCCGGGTCGTCGGACCACCACGCCACCGGGGCCGCGCGCATCACCGCGCCGCAGCCCTTGGAGTCGTTGATCGGCGACTCGACCGTGCCGAGCCGGCCCGACCGCAGCGCCGTCAGGCACGTGTTGCCCGGCGCGCGCAGCTCGTGCAGCTCCGGCACGTCCAGCAGCCACCCGTCGTGCGCCACCTCCGGACCGCCCTGGGTGCGCAGCCACCGCCCGTAGGCCACCCGCACCTCGTGCACCGGGTCGCTGCCCCGGCGCTTCGCGAGGACCAGGCCCTCCAGGGTGAACAGCGTCATCTGGGTGTCGTCCGTGATCGCGCCCAGCCGCCCGTAGGCCGGCGCGTAGTCGGTCAGGCCCGACGGACCGAACCGGCCGCGCACGCGGTCGATCCGGTCGAACTCGATCGCGGCGCCCAAGGCGTCGCCCACGGCGCCCGCGAGCAGGCAGCCCCGCAGCGTCCCGCTCCCACGTGTGGTCACGCCGCAGAAGTTATCGTGCCGGCGTGACCACTTCCGTAGACCGATGTAGCTCCCGGACCAGGGAATGGGTGTGCGAGGCAGTCTCGATCATCGAGGCGGACGCCAACCGCAGCGCCGACACCCACCTGCTGCACTTCCCCCTTCCACTCGAATGGGGCATCGACCTCTACCTCAAGGACGAGTCCACCCACCCCACCGGCTCGCTCAAGCACCGCCTCGCCCGGTCGCTGTTCCTCTACGCCATCTGCAACGGCTGGGTCGTCGGCGGCACCCCGGTGATCGAGGCGTCCTCCGGCTCCACGGCCGTGTCCGAGGCGTACTTCGCGCGCCTGCTCGGACTGCCGTTCATCGCCGTCATGCCCCGCTCCACCAGCGGGGAGAAGGTGGCGCTGATCGAGCGGCAGGGCGGCCAGTGCCACTTCGTCGACGAACCCGGCGCCATCTACGACGAGTCCCGCCGGCTCGCCGCCGAGCTCGGCGGGCACTTCATGGACCAGTTCACCCACGCCGAGCGGGCCACGGACTGGCGCGGCAACAACAACATCGCCGAGTCGATCTTCCAGCAGATGGCGCTGGAAGCCGCGCCCGAACCCGAGTGGGTCGTGGTCGGCGCGGGCACCGGCGGCACCAGCGCCACCGTCGGCCGGTACATCCACTACAAGAAGCTGCACACCCGGCTGGCCGTCGTGGACCCCGAGCACTCGGTGTTCTTCGACGCCTGGTGCGACGGCGACCCCACCCGGGTCGGCTCGCGCGGGTCGCGCATCGAGGGCATCGGCCGGCCGCGCGTCGAACCGTCGTTCGTCGGCCAGGTCATCGACCGGATGATCAAGGTGCCGGACGCGGCGTCGATCGCCACCATCCGGCACGTCGAGGAGGTCCTCGGGCGGCGCGTGGGCGGGTCCACCGGCACGAACCTGTGGGGCGCGTTCCAGCTCATCGCCGAGATGCGGGCGTCGCGCCTGCGCGGCAGCGTGGTCACCCTGCTGTGCGACGGCGGCGAGCGGTACGCCAACACCTACTACGACGACGAGTGGGTCGCCGCGCAGGGCCTGGACCTGGCGCCGCACCTGGCGACGCTGACCCGGTTCCGCTCGACCGGGACGTGGTCGGCCTAGAAAAGTGCGGGTTCGAGGGAACGCGGGCGGGGCGGCGTGCGTCGCAGCGTGGATCGGTCTGTCGGGAAGGGGTTCTCCGTGAGCATGTGGCGGACCGCCGAGGTGATGACGGCCGAGGAGGTGCTGGGCCGGTCCGTCGCCGCCGCCGAACAGGCGATGCGGGAGGCGGCCAAGCTGCGCTACCCGGCCCGCGAACCCTCGGCGGAGGACGTGCGCCGCGTGATGGCGTTCGCCAAGTCGAACGAGGCGTCACCGGAACTGCAGGCGCTGCAACGCCGCATCGCCGGCGGCCACCTGAGCTGGCGCCAGGTCCTGGTGGGCGAGGCGGCCCACGACCGCGGCGTGCGCGCCGCCCTGGAAGCCGACCGCGAACGACTGGCCGCGCTGTGCCGGGGCGAGGAGATCCGCGTGGAACCCCCCAAACCCCGACCGCGCGACGACGACGAACTCCCCGGCACGTTCACCGAGGACGCCTGGTAGGCCCGTGCGACACGGGCCCGCGGGTCAGTCCAGCGCCAGGGTCACGGCGGTGACCAGGCCCCAGACCAGCATCGCCAGGCCGGTGGTCTGCAGGACCGGGATCAGGTCGCGGCCCTTGGCGCCCTTGGCCACCCGGCGCGCGCCGAGGAAGACCAGCGGCAGCGCGAGCAGGCCCAGCAGGGCGAGCGGGACCCGCAGGCCGATCGCCAGCGTGAGCAGGAACGGCACGGTCACCAGCGCCAGGTAGAGGCGGCGGGAGTCCCGGTCGCCCAACGTGCTCGCCAGGGTCCGCTTGCCCGCCTGCAGGTCGGTCGGGATGTCGCGCAGGCTGTTCGCGATCATCACGCCGGTGGAGAAGCAGCCCATCGCGATCGCGCCGCCGATGCCGATGCCGGTGACCTCGCCGGTCTGCACGTACAGCGTGCCCAGCACGGCCGCCGGGCCGAAGAACACGAACACGGCCAGTTCGCCGAGCCCCGAGTACCCGTACGGCTTGCGCCCGCCGGTGTAGAACCACGCCGCCGCGATGCACACCGCGCCGAACGCGACCAGCCACCACCGGCCGCTGAGCACGACCAGCACCAGGCCCGCGACGGCCGCGACGCCCAGCGCCGCGAACGCCGCCGTCCGCACGGCCCGGGGGTTCGCCGCGCCGGAGCCGACCAGGCGGAACGGGCCGACCCGGTTCGCGTCGGTGCCGCGGATGCCGTCGGAGTAGTCGTTCGCGTAGTTCACGCCGACCTGGAGGGCGACGGCGACGACCAGGGCGAGCACCGAGTACGTCGGGTCGAACCCGTTGATGTGGTGCGCCGCGCCCGCGCCCACCAGGACGGGCGCGATGGAGTTCGGCAGGGTGCGGGGACGGGTCCCCGAGATCCACTGGGCGAGGGTGGCCATGCCGCCCATCCTCCGTGATGGATCTCGGGGACCCGTTGCCGGGTCAGCAGGTTGTGGCGCCGGACACGCCCGACACGTAGGCCTTGGCGACGTACTTGCCCGCCGCGACCCGGTACCAGATGTTCGAGGTGCCCTGCGAGCCTGTGACGGACTGGCCGGTCACCTGGCACTCGACGCGCACCATCGCGTAGTTGGCCGCGAGGCCGACCTGGGTCGCGGTGGACGTGGCGCCGCTGCGGACGTTCAGCGGGTCGCCCGCCGTGCGCACGTAGCCCGCCGGGCCGGAGCCGGTCCACTGGTAGGTGACGGTGACCCAGGCGTTGTCGGTGAGCTTGAGGCCGTCCCAGAAGGTGCCGTCGGCCAGGTCGATGCCCGCCGGGTTGGCGACGGTGCGGCCGAACTGGTCCTTCCCGCCGTTGTAGCCGTCCTGGTAGGCGGCCTGCGCCTCGGGCTTGCCCTGGGGCAGGTCCTTCCACATCTCGCGGGTGGCCGACGGGTTCCAGTAGTCGTCCTTGGTGTTCCACGGGCCGACGTCCCACACCGGGGCCCACTCGCAGCGGCCGTTGGACGCGCAGACGCGGACGCTGTAGGTGCCCGCGTTGTTGGCGGACAGGCCGCGCCGCGACGGCAGGGCGACGAAGTGGTCGCGCTCCTTGATCACGTGCCCGTTGGCGGTGGTGCCGCCGACCAGGCCCTCGCGGGTGGCGAAGATCCGGTAGGACAGGCCGGCCGCCTCCGTGGTGAAGGACTCGGTGGTGGAGGCGGTGAGCGTCAGCTCGCGCACCTCGGGGGTCTGGCGCTCGGCGGTGAGGGCGAGCCGGACCTGGACGGTGTCGGTGGTGGCGGGCAGGACGGCGGGGGCGTCCGGCCGGGCCTCGACCCACTCGGTCCACTGGTCGTCGCCGAGCGCGCCGCGGACGTCCACGGCGACTTCCGCGCCGGCGGGCACGGTGCTCTTCACGGTGGCGGCGACGGTGTTGGCCGGGGTGGTGAGCCGGTGCGGGGCGAGCTGGAGGAACCCGGTGCGCACGGCGGCGCGGGCGCTGGCCGGGGTGGGCGCGGCCCGGTCGAGCCGCACGGCGCCGCCGTCCGAGATGACGCCGCTGTCATCGGCGTCCACAATGGACAGGTCGGCGCGCCAGGAGGCGCCGGGCGCGCTCGTGGTGGGCGCGCCGGCGGCGGTGGGCGCGTCGGGTGCGGTGGCGTGGGACGTGCCGGCGTCGGGTGCGGCGGCAGCGGTGGGTGCTGCGGCCAGGCCGGCGGTCAGCACGGCGGTCACGGCGAGTGGTAACAGGTAGCGCCTCGTCATCGCAGCACTCCTCGCCCGGACAGGTGGAGCGGAGGGACCGCTACAGGGGCCACCCGTCACGGTTCTTCGCCCGAGCCAAGCGCGTGCCGGCGTTACTTGTCAACCAACAAGAAGATGGCCGTGGGAAAAACTCACCCGAACGAGCGAGCGACCGCGGCGCGATCGACCTTGCCGGGACCCCGGGTGGGCAGTTCCCCGAGGAAGACGACCCGCTTCGGCGTGGCGAACCGGCCGACCGCGTCGTGCACCGCCTGGCGCAGGACGTCCGGGTCGGGGCGCTCGTCGGGGTCGGCGGGGACGACGGCGGCCACCACGGCCTGTCCCCACTCGTCGTCCGGCACGCCCACGACGCACGCCTCGTGCACCCCGGGCTGCGCGGCGAGCACCCGTTCGACCTCCTGCGGCGAGACGTTCTCCCCGCCGCTGATGATCACGTCGTCGGCGCGGCCGGTGATCTCCAGCGTGCCGCCGGCGGTGATCCGCCCGAGGTCCCCGGTCCGGAACCACTCGCCGAACGGCTCGCCGCCCTGGTAGCCGAGGGCGAGGGTGGGTCCGGCGATCTCGACCCGGCCGCGGGTGTCGAGGCGGATCTTGACGCCGTCGAGCGGGTGGCCGTCGTAGACGCAGCCGCCGGCGGTCTCGCTCATGCCGTAGGTGGTGACGACGTTGACGCCGGCCTCGCGGGCGCGGTGGAGCAACGAGGGCGGCGTGGCGGCGCCGCCGATGAGGACGGCGTCGAACGCGCGGATCGCGGCCAGCCCGGGGCCTTCGGTGGCGACCAGGCGGGCGAGCTGGGTCGGGACGAGGGCGGTGTAGTGCGGGCCGGGGGTGGCGAGGAGGGCGCGCGCGGCGGTGGCGAACCCGGACGCGCGGAAGCCCGCGGCGAGGTCCATGACGACGGGTTCGGTGCCGGCGACGATCGAGCGGACGAGCACCTGGACGCCCGCGATGTGGGTGGTGGGGAGGGCGAGCAGCCAGGTGCCCGCCCCGCCGAGCCGTGCGTGGGTCGCCTCGGCGGACGCGACGAGCGCACCGGCCGACAGCAACACCACCTTGGGCGATCCGGTCGAGCCGGAGGTGGCGACCGCCAACACGGCCTCCCGCTCCCACCCGACCAGCCCCCCCAACTCCCGCCCACCAGGCAACCCGGCCGCCACGACAACCCGCCCACCCGAGACGGGGTCGGACACGCCGGCAGGCCGCGCCGAGCCGGCCAGGCCCGCCGAGCCGCCCGAGCCGGCAGGGCCTGCCGAGCCGCCTGCGCTGGCCGAGCCCTCTGCGCCCGCGGAACTGCCTGGGCTGGCAGTGCTGGCAGTGCTGGCAGGGCTGGCAGGGCTGGCAGGGCTGGCAGGGCTGGCAGGGCTGGCCGAGCGTGCTCGGGCCGCCGCGTCGGCTGTGCCTGCCGAGGCCGGCGAGCTGGCCGCCCGCGCCGCGCCGGCCGAGCCGCCGCCTGTCGAGTCCCGGGTGCCTGCCGGGCTGCCGGCGCTCGCCCAGCCCGCCGAGCCGGCTGGGCTCGCCGAGTCCGCCCCGGCCGCCGTGTCCGTTGTGCCCGCCGAGTCTGCCGAGCCCTCCGAGTCTGCCCAGAGGGTCGGGGTGGGCCCGGGTTGGGTCAGGGCTGTGCGGAGGGTGGCCAGGGTTGGTGGGTGTGTGGTTGTCATGGGGTGGCCGGGGTCAGTAGTAGTACGGGTAGTCGGACCAGTCCGGGTCGCGTTTTTCCAGGAATGCGTCTCGGCCCTCCACCGCCTCGTCCGTCATGTACGCGAGCCGGGTGGTTTCGCCGGCGAACAACTGTTGGCCCACCAAGCCGTCGTCGATGAGGTTGAAGGCGTATTTCAGCATCCGCTGCGCGGTCGGGGATTTGCCGTTGATCTCCTTCGCCCATTGCAGCGCGGTGTTCTCCAGTTCCGCGTGCGGCACGACCGCGTTCACCGCACCCATCGCGTGCATTTCCGCCGCCGAGTACGTCCGGCCCAGGAAGAAGATCTCGCGCGCGAACTTCTGCCCCACCTGGCGCGCCAGGTACGCCGAGCCGTAACCGCCGTCGAAGCTGCCGACGTCGGCGTCGGTCTGCTTGAACCGCGCGTGCTCCTCGCTGGCCAGCGTCAGGTCGCACACCACGTGCAGGCTGTGCCCGCCCCCGGCCGCCCACCCCGGCACGACCGCGATCACGACCTTCGGCATGAACCGGATCAGCCGCTGGCACTCCAGGATGTGCAGCCGCCCGGCCCGCGCGGGATCGACGGTGTCGGCCGTCTCACCCGACGCGTACTGGTACCCGCTGCGCCCGCGGATGCGCTGGTCACCGCCCGAGCAGAAGGCCCACCCCCCGTCGCGCGGCGACGGGCCGTTGCCCGTGAGCAGGACGCAGCCCACGTCGGGGCTCATCCGGGCGTGGTCCAGCGCGCGGTACAGCTCGTCCACCGTGTGGGGCCGGAACGCGTTGCGCACCTCGGGGCGGTGGAACGCGATGCGCACCGTCCCCTGGTCCACCGCGCGGTGGTAGGTGATGTCGGTGAAGTCGAAGCCTTCGACCGGCTTCCAGCGGGTCGGGTCGAACAGCTCGGAAACGTCCTGGTCTGCCACGCAGGGGACAATATGCCCGCGCGGAAGCTGAGAGCGGCCCAGGCCGCCGATGGCCGGGAACGGCGTGTCGGTGCTGTGCAGTGGTCATGATCCGAGTATTCGAACACCTGTTCGACTCAGCAAGGTGAATCACCCGATCGAGCGCTGAGCGACAATGTGCAGGTGAATCCGTCCACCGCGCAGGCCCGGGTGCTCGTCGACGAGCTGATCCGCAACGACGTCCGGCACGTCGTGCTGAGCCCCGGCTCGCGCAACGCGCCGCTCTCCATCGCCCTCGCGGAGGCGGCCACCGCGGGACGGATCACGCTGCACGTCCGCATCGACGAGCGCAGCGCCGGCTTCCTGGCCCTCGGCCTGGCCAAGGGAAGCGGCCAGGTCACCGCTGTGACCTGCACGTCCGGCACCGCCGTCGCCAACCTCCACCCGGCGGTCCTGGAGGCGCGGCACACGCGGACACCGGTCATCGCCCTCACCGCCGACCGCCCGGTCGAGCTGTACCGCACCGGCGCGAGCCAGACCGTCGACCAGCACGGCATCCTCGGCGTGGCCACGCTCCAGTTCCCCGTGGCCGAACGCCGCACCGGCCAGAACGGCCTGTGGCGCTCCCTGGTCTGCCGCGCCGTCGCCGCCGCCCGCGACACCGGCCCGGTGCACGTCAACGTCCCCTTCCGGGAGCCCCTGGTCCCGGCCGGGGACGACTGGGTCGAGCCGCTGGACGGCCGCCCGTTCGACATGCCCTGGACCCGCGCCGACCCGCGCGCCACGACCTCCGTGCACGCCGCCGACCACCTCGGCCCGCGCACCCTGGTGGTCGTCGGCGACACCGACAAGGACCTCGACGACCTGGCCGGACGCGCCGGCTGGCCGGTCGTCGCCGAACCCACGGCGACCGCCGCCGACGCGCTGCGCCACGGCTCCCTGCTGCTCAACGCGGGCGACCTGCCCGCCGAGCTGACCCCGGACGCCGTGGTCGTCGTCGGCCGCCCCACCCTGTCCCGGGGCGTGACGCGCCTGCTCGCGACCACCCCGACCGTCCACGTCCTGTCCGACGCCCCGGACTGGCCGGACCCGCAGTTCGCCGCCACCCACACCTCGACCGACCTGGTGCTGGGCGAGCACGAGGTGGACCCGGCGTGGCTGGCCGCCTGGCGGCACGCGGACAAGGCCGCCGCCGCGGCCGTGGACGACCTGCTCACCCGCGAACCGTGGCCGACCGGCCTGCACGTGGCCCGCGACCTGCTCGACGCCCTCCCGCCGCGCAGCCGGCTGTTCCTGGGCTCCTCGAACCCGGTCCGCGACGTGGACCTGGTCGCCACGCCCCGCGCGGACGTGCGGGTGCACGCCAACCGCGGCGTCGCGGGCATCGACGGCAGCGTCTCCACCGCCGCCGGCCTCGCCCTCACCGCCGGCCCCGCGTTCGCGTTGATCGGCGACCTCACGTTCCTGCACGACACCAACGGCCTGCTGCTCGGCCCCGGCGAACCGCGCCCCGACCTGACCGTGGTCGTCCTCAACGACGACGGCGGCGGCATCTTCACCCTCCTGGAACAGGGCGCGCCCGAGCACGCGGCCACGTTCGAGCGGGTCTTCGGCACCCCGCACGGCACCGACCTCGCGCTCCTGTGCGCCGCGCACGGCGTCCCGCACACCCGCGTCGAGACGGCCGACCAGTTGAGACGAGCGCTGACCCCGCCGAACGGAATGCGCGTGGTGGAAATCCGGGCGAAACGCACCGAATTGCGCGATCTGCACAGCCGTCTCAAGGCGGCGGTGTCAACCGCTTTCCATTAGCCAGGAACCTACGGACGGGGGTACAGAAGCCCTTGCGGGAAAGCTAGCTTCCCGGCATGTCCCTCAGAGCGAAGCTCACGCTAGGCACCGCCACCGCGGCTTCACTGCTGCTGCTCGCCGGCACCGCGACCGCCGCGGAACCCGGCGCACCGGGCATCGGCGACCCGTACTACCCGAATGCGGGCAACGGCGGGTACGACGTCTCCCACTACGACATCCGGCTCAATTACCAGCCGACTTCCGACAACCTGTCCGGCACGACGACCATCGTCGCCCGGACCACCCAGGACCTGAGCCGGTTCAACCTGGACTTCCTGCTCAAGGTCAGCTCGATCCGGGTGAACAACCGCGTCGCCTCGTTCACCCAGAGCGGCGGCGAGCTGGTCGTCGACCCGAAGCAGAGCCTCCGCAAGGGCTCCGACGTGACCATCGTCGTCACGTACTCCGACGTGCCCTCCAGCCACTCCGTGGACGGCTACACGGCCTGGAAGCGCACCGCCGACGGCGCGCTGGCGATCGACGAGCCGGACATCGCGCAGTGGTGGTACCCGAGCAACAACCACCCGACCGACAAGGCGACCTTCGACGTGTCGGTGGCCGTGCCGGACGGCGTGGAGGTCATCTCCAACGGCCTGTTCAACGGCACCGCCAAGCAGATCAACGGCTGGACGCGGTGGCGGTGGCGGAGCCTGAAGCCGCAGGCCACCTACCTGACCTACGTGGCGATCGGCCAGTTCGAGGTGCGGCAGTCCACCGCGCCCAACGGCCAGCCGGTGGTCAACGCGTACTCGCTGAACCTGGGCGAGAACGAGCTGCCCGCCAAGGCCAGCGTCGAGCGCACCCCCGAGGTGACGGAGTTCCTGGAGCAGAGCTTCGGCCCGTACCCGTTCGAGGCGCAGGGCGGCGTGGTCGCGCCGGGCATCGGGTTCGCGCTGGAGAACCAGACCCGCTCGACCTACGACCCGGCGTTCTTCCGGCGCGGCGCGAACACCTACGTCGTGGCGCACGAGGTGGCGCACCAGTGGTTCGGCGACTCGGTGTCGGTGCAGCGCTGGCGGGACATCTGGCTGAACGAGGGCTTCGCCAGCTACGCCGAGTTCCTGTGGTCGGAGCACGTGGGCGAGGGCACCGCGCAGGAGAACGCCGAGTACATCTACGACCTGTACCCGGCGGACAGCGCCTTCTGGCAGGTGCTGCCCGGTGACCCCGGTGCGGCGGACCTGTTCCACGGCGCGGTCTACGACCGTGGCGCGCTCGCCGTGCACGCGCTGCGCGTGGCCGTGGGCGACGAGGCGTTCTTCACGATCCTGAAGCGTTGGACGCAGCAGAAGAAGTACGGCAACGGCACGATCGAGGAGTTCATCGCGCTGTCCGAGTCGGTGTCGGCGCAGCAGTTGGACGAGCTGTTCCAGACCTGGCTGTTCACGCCGGGCAAGCCGGCGGCGGCGCCGGGCGCGGCCACGTTCGCCACGCAGGCCGTGGTGGCGGAGCCGAAGGCGTTCCAGAAGATCCGCGAGACCCACGTGCTGCTCGACTCGCACGTGCACTGATCGCCTGAAGACGCGGAGCGGCCCCCACCTCGCGCGAGGTGGGGGCCGCTCCTGGCGTCGCGGGGCCCCGGCTTCGGCCGGTGTCGTCGGCCGCTGGGGCTCAGTTCTGGCCGATGCCGTCCACGACCTTGGTGGTGATGGCGCTGTAGCCGGTGACCGTGCCGGGCTCGATGTACGAGTAGTGCGGGTTCGGCCCGGCGACCGTGCGCTCGCCGATGAACTCGCCGGTGGCCGGGTCCACGATCAGGTCCCGCCGCTCCTTCTCGTCCTCGATGCCGATGGCGACACCGGTGCGGCCGTCCAGCGTCACCGCCGACTCGTAGACCTTCACGCCGTCCAGCAGCGCGAGCGCCCGGTACCAGCCGGCCCGCAGGTCGGCGGGCATGAGGCCGGTGCGCAGCAGCTGCACGCCCCAGTGGAACATCACGGCCGGCGTCGCGCCGCGGTGGGCGGTCGCGCCGCGCAGGTAGTCCACGATCGCCTGCGGGTCGCGCGGCAGGGCCTCGTAGAAGGCGGGGTTGTCCCAGTCCTTCGGGTCGCCGCAGGCCTTGGCGTCCTGGGCGTTGGGGAAGAAGTTGCCGCACTTGCCGCGCCGCTCACCGGTGTCGGTGTCGGTGGCCTGGGGCTCCTGCGCCTCGGACCGCGGGACCGAGCCGCCGAGCCACTTCAGGCCGGGCAGCCAGTGCCGCCGCTCCAGCCAGTCCTGGGACTGGTCCTGCGGGATCCACTTCTCGTAGGCGACTTCCTTGAGCCAGCTGTAGCCGGTCATGCCCGCCTGGTTCCAGGCGTGCTCGCGGATGAACCGGTACTGGCCCGGCGCGAGCACCGGGTCGACGGCCTTGATCGCGTCGGCGGCGTTGTTCAGCACCTCCTGCGCCGAGAGCAGCTGCACGGCGGGAGCCGAGGACGTGGCGACGGTCAGGGCGCTGTCCGTGGTCGTGGGGGGCGTCTGGTTCAGCGCGATGCCCGCGATCAGCGCGGCGGCGGCAGCGGCGGCGACCGGCACGGCCCACCGGATCCGGCGGGCGGCGCCGGTCCGCGAGCCCGGGAGGACGGTGAACCTGCCCGCGCGGCGCGGCTCCTCCTCGGCGGCGGCGGCCAGGACGCGGGCGCGGACGTCGTCCAGCGCGCCGGTCGAGTGGCGGGCCTGGTGGTTGATCTGGTCGAGGACGTCGTCGAGGTCGCTCATCAGCGGTCCTTCTCGGTCAGCAGGGCTTGGAGGCGGGCGCGGACGCGGTGCAGGCGGGAGCGGACCGTGCTGGCCGGCTCCCCGAGGGCGGCGGCGACCTCGGCCGGCGTGAGACCGGCCCAGGAGGTCAGCAGCAGCGCGTCCCGGTCCTCGTCGCGCAGGTCGTTGAGCGCGGCGGCGACGGCCTTGGACGCGCGTTCGGCGTCCACGCGGTCGGCGACGAACGCGCCGTGGTCGGGTTCGGGCCGGCCGACCGCGCGCAGGCCGGCGCGGTGGCCGCGCACCTCGCGGCGGACGTGCTCGCGCACCAGGTTGGTCGCGATCCCGTAGAGCCAGCCCTTGACCGGGGCCTTGTCCGGGTCGTAGGTGTGCCGGCGGCGCAACGCCACCAGGAACGTCTCGGCCACCAGGTCGTCGGCCGCGGACTCGCCGACGCGGCCCGCGAGGTAGCCGCGCAGCTGCCGCGAGTGGGCGTCGAACAGCTGCGCGAACACGGCGGTCACGTCGGGCCCGCGCAGGTCCGGCGGTTTCTCCAGTGCTGTGGTCACACACCGGTTGACCGCAGGCCCCGCCGGCGTCCCGGTGACCTCGGTCACATGCCTTCGAGGGCTTCGCGGAAGGGCAGCATCTTGGCGTGCGCCTCGCGGACCTCGGAGTCGGGGTCGGACTCGGCGACCAGCCCGCAGCCCGCGAACAGCCGCGCGGTGCGGCCCTCGACGCGGGCGCAGCGCAGCGCGATGCCCAGCTCGCCGTCGCCGTTGCCGTCGATCCAGCCCACGGGACCGGCGTAGCGGCCCCGGTCCATGCCCTCCAGCTCCTCGATGACGGTGATCGCGTCGGCCCGGGGCGTGCCGCCGACGGCCGCCGTGGGGTGCAGGGCCTCGCCGAGCCGCAGCAGCGAGGGGGAGTCGTTGAGGGTGCCGATGACGTCGCTGGACAGGTGCGACACGTTCGGCAGGCGCAGCACCGAGGGGCCCTCGACGGACATGGTGGCGCAGAACGGCCGCAGCGTTTCGGCCAGCGAGGCCACCGCGTACTCGTGCTCCTCGCGGTTCTTGCCCGACGACATCAGCGCGGCTTCCAGCTCGTCGTCGGACATGCCGTCGTGCGGCCACGTGGTGCCGGCCAGCACCCGCGAGTCCACCACCTGGCCGGACCGGCGCAGCAGCAGCTCGGGCGTGGCCCCGACCAGGCCGTCCACCGCGTACACCCAGCACTCGGGGTAGCGCCGGGCCAGGCCGCGCAGCACGAACCGGTGGTCGATCGGCGCGTCGGCCACGGCCAGCAGGTCGTGCGCGAGGACGACCTTGTCCAGCTCGCCGGCCCGCATCCGGGCCACGGCCGTGCGCACCGCCTCCCGGTACGCGGTGACCGACAGCTCGCCGTCGGCGTAGCGGACGGTCGAGGGCCGGGTGACCGGCTGCACCGGGTGCGGCTCGCTCTCGCCGACCGTGGTGAGCCACGTCTCACCGCCGCGCCGCCCGACCACGACCTCCGGCACGACCAGCACCGAGTGCCCCGGCCGGTCGGCGAACGCCATGCTCACGAACGCGACCGGCCCCGAACCGGGCACGCCCACCTCGTCCTCGACGTCCAGGGCCGCGGTGAAGTCGCGCCACCAGGTGTCGGCGGCGGCGAACCGGTCCGGCCCGGACACCTCCACGCGAGCCGCCTCACCCCACCCGACCAGGCCTGACCCGTCCCGCACCCAGGCCAGGGCGCCGGTCGGCGCGGGCAGCCTGCCCAGCAGGCCACCGGCCGGGACGCGCCTGGTGTGCACGCGCAACCGCTGTCGGGTCCGGGAGGCGGGAGCTGTGGTCACGGCGTCGAGGGTATGGACTCATCGCTGAGATTCCGCGTCCGCCCAGCCCTAGACTCCTCAGTTGTGGTGGACAACGCAGTGCGGACCGGTCGTCGGCGGAAGGCGAAGCGGCTGGTGGGCCGGGCACTGCTCGTGCTGGGCGGCGTCGTGACGCTGATCGGCGTGACCCTGCTCGCCGCGTGCGTGCGCGACGACCTGGCCATCGAGAACCGCATGGGCAAGGCGACCGCCGAGGTGGTGTCGGTCTCGTTCCAGCGCACGGTGGTGCGGTTCGCGACCCCGGACGGCAAGGTCTACAGCCCCTCGCAGGGCGTGCTCTACCCGGACGGCCTGGAGCCGGGCCAGCTCGTGCGCATCGAGTACGACACCGCGGACCCGGAGGTCGCGCGCGTGGCCGAGCGCACCTGGACCCTGGCGATCCTGCCCATCTCGACGTTCCTGCTCGGCGTGTGGGCCGTGCTGCTGCCGCTGCGCTGGTGGGTGCGCCGCCGGTTGTGACACTTGTTCCCGTAAACCGACTCCAGGTGTAACATCGGTCGCATGGACCTGGAGGCGGAGTTCGAGCGCGCCGTCAGCGGTGAGCAGCGCGTCGAGCCGCGGGACTGGATGCCCGACGGCTACCGCAAGACCCTGATCCGGCAGATCGCGCAGCACGCGCACTCCGAGATCATCGGCATGCAGCCGGAGGGCAACTGGATCAGCCGCGCGCCCTCGCTGCGCCGCAAGGCGATCCTGCTGGCCAAGGTCCAGGACGAGGCGGGCCACGGGCTCTACCTGTACGCCGCCACCGAGACGCTCGGCGCGGACCGGGGCGAGCTGACCGAGAACCTGATCAACGGCCGCCAGAAGTACTCGTCGATCTTCAACTACCCCACGCTGTCCTACGCCGACGTCGGCACCATCGGCTGGCTCGTGGACGGAGCGGCCATCTGCAACCAGGTGCCGCTGTGCCGCACCTCTTACGGCCCGTACGCGCGCGCCATGATCCGCATCTGCAAGGAGGAGTCCTTCCACCAGCGGCAGGGCTACGAGCTGCTGATGACCATGATGAGCGGCACGGACGCCCAGCGCGCCATGGTGCAGGAGTCGGTGGACCGGTTCTGGTGGCCGTCGCTGATGATGTTCGGCCCGCCGGACTCCGAGAGCGCCAACACCGAGCAGTCGATGAAGTGGCGCATCAAGCGCAACACCAACGACGAGCTGCGGCAGAAGTTCGTGGACATGACCGTGCCGCAGGCGGAGAAGCTCGGCGTGACCCTGCCCGACCCGGCGCTGAAGTGGAACGAAGAGCGCGGGCACTACGACTTCGGCCAGCCCGACTGGGACGAGTTCTGGCAGGTCGTCGGCGGCAACGGGCCCGCCAACGCGCAGCGCGTCGCGCACCGGCGCAAGGCGCACGAGGACGGGGAATGGGTGCGTGCCGCCGCCGCGGCCCACGCCGCCCGTCACGCACGTCAGGAGGGTGTGGCATGAGTTCGTCGTGGCCGCTGTGGGAGGTGTTCGTGCGGGGCAAGCGCGGGCTCAACCACGTGCACGTGGGGTCCCTGCACGCGCCGGACGCGGAGATGGCGCTGCGCAACGCCCGTGACGTCTACACGCGCCGCAACGAGGGCGTGTCGATCTGGGTCGTGCCCGCCGCCGCCATCACGGCGTCCTCGCCGGACGAGAAGGACCCGTTCTTCGCGCCCAGCGGCGACAAGGTGTACCGGCACCCGACGTTCTACTCGATCCCCGAGGACGTGCCGCACCTATGAGCTTCGACAACGCTTATGAGTCGCTGATCGACCACGAGGATACCCACTGGGCGTTCGGCACGGGGTTCTCCGAGTCCCTCCCCGGAGTCGACCGGGCGATTCCGTCCGATGTGGACAGTGCGGACCTGTTCTCCTACTGCCTGATGCTCGGCGACGACGCCCTGGTGCTGTCGCAGCGGCTGGCGGAGTGGTGCTCGCGCGCGCCGGAGCTGGAAGAGGACGTGGCGCTGGCCAACATCGCCCTCGACCTGCTCGGCCAGGCCCGGCTCCTGCTGACCCGCGCGGGCGAGGTCGAGGGGCTCGGACGGGACGAGGACGCGCTGGCGTACCTGCGCGACGAGCGGGACTTCCGCAACGTCCACCTCGCCGAGATCGAGTGCGGACCGTTCGCGGGCGGCGACTTCGCCACCACGATGGCGCGGCTGCTGGTGTTCTCGACGTGGAAGATCGCGCAGTACTCGGCCCTGCTGGGCTTCGCCGACCCCGTCGTGGCCGCCGTGGCCGCGAAGGGGCTGAAGGAACTGGCCTACCACCGCGACCACGCGGCCCAGTGGGTCGTGCGGCTGGGCGACGGCACCGACGAGTCGCACCGGCGCATGCGGGCCGGCCTGGAGCGGGTCTGGCCGTTCGTGGAGGAGCTGTTCGCGGCGCACCCCGTGGAGCAGCGGCTCGGTCTCGACCCGGCCGCCTACCGGGCCGAGTTCGACTCCGTGATCGACACGGTGCTCGCGGCGGCCGGCGTGCAGCGGCCCACGTCCGTGCCCGCCGCGCGGGTCAACGGGCGCGCCGGGCGCGACGGCGTCCACACCGAGGCGATGGGCTACCTGCTCGCCGAGATGCAGCACCTGCACCGGTCCCTGCCGGGGGCGACGTGGTGACCGCGCTGGACGTGGCGTCGGCGGTCCGGGACCCGGAGCTGCCCGTGCTGACGCTGGCCGACCTCGGCGTGCTGCGGTCGGTCGAGGAGGAGGACGGGCGGGTCCTGGTGACCATCACGCCCACCTACTCCGGGTGCCCGGCGGTCGAGGAGATGGGGGCCGACCTCAAGCGGTCCCTGCGCGCCGCCGGCTACGCCGAGGTCGAGGTGCGGACGTCGCTGTCCCCGGCGTGGACCACGGACTGGATCAGCGAGGAGGGCCGGCGCAAGCTCGCCGAGGCGGGCATCGCGCCCCCGGCCCGCGTCGGCCCGCGCGCCGTCGGCCCGGTTCCCCTGACCCTCACCCCGCCGTCCGCGCGGGTGGCGTGCCCGCGCTGCGGGTCGCCCCGCACCGAGGAGCTGTCCCGGTTCGGGTCCACGGCGTGCAAGGCGCTGCGGCGCTGCCTGGACTGCGCCGAGCCCTTCGAGCACATCAAGGAGATCTAGATGGCCCGGCCGGTGTTCCACAAGCTGACCGTGGCGTCCGTGGATCGCCTGTGCGAGGACGCGGTCGCCATCACGTTCGACGTGCCGGCGGACCTGGCGTCGGACTTCGCGTTCCGCGCGGGCCAGTACCTGACCCTGCGCCAAGGCGACGAACGCCGGTCGTACTCGATCTGCGCGCCGGTCGGCGCCCCGCCGCGGATCGGCGTGCGGCGGGTGGACACGGGCCTGTTCTCGACGTGGCTGGTGGACCGGCTGACGCCGGGCGACGTGGTGGAAGTCCTGCCCCCGGCGGGCGGCTTCACCCCGGCCGGCGGGTCCCACCACGGCCTGGTGGTGGCCGGCTCGGGCATCACGCCGGCTCTGTCCATCGCTTCGACGGCTCTGGCCGCGGGCGAACGCGTGACGCTGCTCTACGGCAACCGCCGCACCGACACGGTGATGTTCGCGGAGGACCTGGCGGACCTGAAGGACAGCTACCCGTCCAGGTTCCAACTGATCCACGTGCTGTCCCGCGAGCCGCGCGACGTGGAGCTTTTCACGGGCCGGTTGGACGCGGCGAAGCTGCGGGCGTTGTTCGCGTCGGTGGTGCCGATGTCGTCCATCGACCAGTGGTGGCTGTGCGGCCCGTACGGGATGGTCCGCGACGCCGAGGAAGTGCTGTCGTCCCTGGGCGTCCCGGCCACGTCGGTCCACCACGAACTGTTCTACGTGGACGAACCCCCACCGCCGCCCCGACGCGCCGAGCAGGTGCTGTCGTCGGTGGGCGAGGGCACGGTGATCCTGGACGGGCGGACGACGACGGTCCCGCTACCGCCGGACACGCCGATCCTGGACGCGGCCCAACGGGTGCGCTCGGACCTGCCGTTCGCGTGCAAGGGCGGGGTGTGCGGCACGTGCCGGGCACTGGTCGTGTCGGGCGAGGTGGAGATGCGACGCAACTACGCGCTGGACCCGGCGGAGGTCGAGGCGGGCTTCGTGCTGACCTGCCAGTCGGTGCCGGTGACCCCGGCGGTGACGGTCGACTTCGACGCGTGAGCGCAACTAGTGTAGCCAGGTAACGATTAGGCCGAATGTCGTATCACATTAGTGCTACGGCATGATCGTCACCATGTCCTTGCACGCCTTCCTCGACGAATCCCGCCGAGGCTCCACCTACCTGGTCGCCGTGGTCACCGTGCAGCCGCGCGACCTCGACCGACTTCGTTCCGCGATCCGACGCCTGGTGAAACCCGGCCAACGTCGCATCCACTTCGCCAAGGAGAGCAACGGCCGGAGAGGCGAGGTGGTCACCCGGCTCCACGCACTCGGATTGCGCGCCCGGATCTGGTTGTGCGCGCACAACGACGACATCGTCGCGCGGCGCGTGTGCCTGGCCGCCGCCGCGGCGCACCTCGTCGAGGCAGGCGCGGCCAGGCTGGTGTTGGAAAGCTGCCAGCACCAGGACGGCCGTGACCGGCACACCTTGGCGGCGGTGGCGGGCAAGCTCTCGGACTTCAGCTACGAGCACCTCAAGCCCCTTGAGGACCCGCTGCTGTGGTCGAGCGACGCGATCGCATGGTGCTACGGCGCAGGCGGCGAGTGGCGGCGGCGAGTGGAAGGACTGGTCGACGCGGTGTGCCGGCTGGAAAGGCCGTAGAAAGCGCGAAACCCGGCAACCGACCGTCCGGACGGTGAACCGGGTTCACTTCCGGCTCCTATTGGAACCGGCAAGACGATGCTAGCACGACGGCCGGCAGTTGTTGATCACACTATCGGGTCATCGACGACTGCCACCAGCCCAGGACCTCCTCGGCCACCTCCGGCATCGCCACCAGCAACCCGTCCACCGGCAACGGGTCGTCCTCGCCACGCCGGTCCAGCACGGCCGCGCCCGACTCGACCGCCAGCGCCACCGCCCCCGCCACGTCCCACTCGTGGTAGCTGTGCAGCACGGCCGCCGCCGCGTGACCCAACGCCACCTGCGCCACCGCCAGCGCCTTCGACCCCAGCACCCGCACCCCGGTCCCCGACACCGCCGCCCGCGAGATGAACTCGCCCATCCCCGGCCACGGCCCGGTCCGCGTCATCTCCGTGCACACGATCGAGCTGACCGCCTGCTCACCCAGCCGCACCGGCGTCCCGTTCGCCCGCATCCCCCGACCGCGCGCGGCGGCGTAGATCTGCGCCCGGTACGGGTCCGCGACCACGCCCACGACCGGCCCCCACCGGTCCACCAGCGCCAGGCTGTACGCGCACCACGGCACGCCCGCCACGTAGTTCGCCGTCCCGTCCACCGGGTCCACCACCCAGCGGAACTCGGCGTCCGACGCCACGTCCTCGTCGGTGTCCTCGCAGAACACCGGGATGTCCGGGAACTCCGCCGTCAGCACCCGCCGCGTGTGCCGCTCCAGCGTGCGGTCCGTGTCGGTCACCCAGTCGAACGGCGACGCGTCCTCGTCGGGCCGCGCGCCCCGGCCGGCCGTCGCCATGATGACGTCCGACGCGTCGTTCGCCAGGCGCCCCGCTATCTCCAGCGCGATCGACACCAGTCCGGGATCGACGGGCTGCGCGGGTCGGGACGACAAGACGGTCATGCCGACCTAGTGTCACCGCCCCTGGTGTCCGCGACACGACCTCCAGGTGAAGCGATGACGATCCTTCGGTCAACGTCAACCGCGACGCGAGGATTTCGACCTTCGTTCCCCGATCCGTCACGCCACCGTGTCCTTCGCGGCTCAAGGTGATCGGCGTGCGTGTAGCGATCGTCACCGAGAGCTTCCTCCCGCAGGTGAACGGGGTGACCAACTCCGTCCTGCGGGTGCTGGAGCACCTGCGTGCGCACGGCCACCAGGCCCTCGTGGTCGCACCCGGCGCGGGCGCGGACCACCACCACGGCACCCCGGTCGTCCGGGTGCCCGCCGTCGACCTGCCCCGGTTCAGCTCCCTGCCCGTCGGCGTCCCGACCCGCAAGGTCCTCACCGCGCTCGCCGACTTCCGCCCCGACGTCGTCCACCTCGCCAGCCCGTTCGTCCTGGGCGCGCGGGGCCTGTCCGCCGCCCGCCGCCTCGGCCTGCCGACGGTCGCGGTCTACCAGACCGACGTCGCCGGGTTCGCCGGCCACTACGGCCTCGGCCTCACCGCCCGCGCCGCGTGGCGCTGGACCCGCCGCCTGCACGCCCAGGCGGACCGCACCCTCGCGCCGTCCACGTGGGCCGTTGACGCGTTGCGCGAGCACGGGGTTCCGCGCGTCCACCGGTGGGGTAGGGGAGTGGACGTGGACCTGTTCGCACCGCACCGCCGTGACGACGCCCTGCGCCGTTCGCTCGCGCCCAACGGTGAAGTCCTGGTCGGCTATGTCGGCCGGCTGTCCCCCGAGAAGCAGGTGGACCGCCTGCGCGCGTTGCACGACATCCCCGGGATCCGCCTGGTCGTCGTGGGCGAAGGCCCCGAGGAAGCGGCTCTCCGGCGGGACCTGCCGGGCGCGGCTTTCCTCGGCTTCCGCACCGGCGCCGCCTTGGCGGAGGCCTACGCGTCGCTGGACGTGTTCGTGCACACCGGACCGCACGAGACGTTCTGCCAGGCCGTGCAGGAGGCGATGGCCAGCGGTGTGCCCGTGGTCGCCCCGGACGCGGGCGGCCCGCGCGACCTGGTCCAACCCGACACCGGCTACCTGTTCACCACCGACGACGACCTGCGCGCCGCCGTGACCGCCCTGCTGGACCCGTTGCGGCGCAAGCGTTACGGCCACGCCGCCCGGCGCTGGGTTCGGGGACGGACGTGGTCCGCGGTGTGCGCCGAACTGGTGGGCCACTACCACGCCGTCCTCGGGACGCCGGAGCGGCAAGCGGCATGAGGATCGTGCAGCTGGCCAACTTCTACGGTCCGCGGTCGGGCGGCCTGCGCACCGCGTTGCACCACCTGGGGGCGGGCTACGCGGGAGCGGGCCACGAGGTGACCCTGGTCGTGCCGGGGGCGGCGCACGCCGACGAGCACCTGTCCCCCAACGTCCGCCGCATCACGCTCCCCGCGCCGAGGCTGCCCGGCACCGGCGGCTACCGGGCGGTGGACCCGTGGCGCGTGCGGACGCTGCTGGACCACCTGCGCCCGGACCGCCTGGAGGTGTCGGACCGCCTGACCCTGCGCGGCATGGGCAAGTGGGCGCGGGCGAACGGCGTTCCGAACGTCGTGATCTCCCACGAACGCCTGGACCGCCTGCTCGAACAGTTCCTCCTACCGCCGGCGCTGGCGAGGGCGGGCGCGGACTGGGCGAACGCGCGCATGGCGGCGTCCTACGACACGGTCGTGTGCACGACGGACTTCGCGAGGCAGGAATTCGACCGGATCGGCGCCACCAACGTCACCCGCGTCCCCCTGGGCGTGGACCTGCACACCTTCACGCCGACCCGCCACAACCGGACCCTCAAGCGAACCTTGGCCCAAGGCGCCGACGCCCTCCTGATCCACTGCGGCCGGCTGTCGCCGGAGAAGCACGTGGAACGCAGCGTGGACACCGCCGCGGCCCTGCACGAGTCCGGCCACAACATCCGCTTGGTGATAGCCGGCGACGGCCCCCGCAGGGAGGCCCTGGAACGGCGAGCGTCCGGTCTACCCGTCACTTTCCTGGGTTTCGTGAACCGGCGGACCGAGGTGGCCACCCTCTTGGCGACGGCCGACATCTCCCTGGCCCCGGGCCCCCACGAGACCTTCGGCCTGGCGGCCCTGGAAGCCCTGGCCTCGGGCACCCCGGTGGTCGTCTCGGCGTCGTCGGCCCTGCGCGAGATCGTGCAACCAGACTGCGGAGCCGCAGTCCCGGACCACGCCACAGCCTTCGCCGGCGCGGTGAGCTCCCTCCTGGACAACCCGGAACAAGAACGCCGAGAAGCCGCCCGAGCAAGAGCCGAACAATACCCATGGCAAACAGCCATAACCGGCATGCTCACCGCCCTACAAGCCACCTAGCCAGCCCCACAAGCCACCCAACCGCTCAGCGCCCCACCAAGCCACCACCCGCACTCCACGCCGCCCACCCCGGCACGCCCACCGCCTCAACCGGCACCCTGCGCCCGCCGCCTCAACCGGCACCCTGCGCCCGCCGCCTCGACCGGCACCCTGCGCCCGCCGCCTAAGCCCGCGAGCCGCACGCGCGCACCCCGGGCGGACACCCGCCAGCCCCTCAGGCCCACGACCCGCCACCCGGTGACCCGCCACCCCAGCCGGCCCAGGGCCGCGTGCTCGCGCTACCTGCGCTGGAGCATGGCGGCGTGTGGTGGCTCGGGTGGGGCGGAGCGTGTGGGGGGCGGGTTGGGCGCGGGCGGAGTGGGCGGGGTTGGAGTGGGCGGGGGCGGGCGGTGCTGGGTGGGCGGGCTGCTGGGTGGGCGGGCTGCTGGGTGATCGGGGGCTGGGGCTGGCAGGTTCGCTGGCTTGTGTCGGCTGTAGGTGTGGTGTGGTTGGGGGTGGTGTGAGGGTGCGTTTGCCTTGCGCCGTGCCGCCTCCTCTTCTTTACGGCAACGTTCGGCGAAGCCTGAAGGTGCCCGAATTGCGATCAATTCGCGACATCGGGTGAACATTGCGTCCGCAGTAAACCTGGACGGCTCGCGCCAGCGTGAGTAATGGGCGTTCGTGCAGGTCAGGCTGCCTGGGGGTGTGCGGGATTTCGGTCTCAGGGGGTGTCGCCTAGGCTTTGGTCATGTCGCGTGCAGGTTTGGACAAGAACCCCCGCGAGGTTGCCGAGATGTTCGACGGCGTGGCCGCGGGCTACGACCGCACGAACTCCGTCATGACCCTGGGGTTCGACCGGCGCTGGCGGGAGTGGAGTCGGCGGGTTCTCGACGCTCGGGCCGGGGAGAAGGTGCTCGACCTCGCGGCCGGGACGGCCGTGTCCACCGTCGAGTACGCGGCGTCCGGCGCGTGGTGCGTCGCGGCCGACTTCTCGATCGGCATGTTGCTCGGCGGCCGGCACCGGGACGTGCCCAAGGTCGCCGCCGACGCCCTCCGGCTGCCGTTCGCGGACAACGCCTTCGACGCCGTCACGGTCTCCTTCGGGCTCCGCAACTTCAACGACACCGAAGCCGCGCTCCGCGAGATGGCCCGCGTGGTCAAACCCGGCGGCCGGCTGGTGATCTGCGAGGTCTCCACGCCGACGTTCCGGCCCTTCCGGTTCGTCTACATGCGTTACCTGCTCCGGATCCTCCCCTTCATCGGCCGGTTCGTCTCCTCGAACCCCGAGGCGTACCAGTACCTCGCCGAGTCCATGCGGACCTGGCCGGACCAGCGGGCGCTCGCGGAGATCGTCGCCAGGGCCGGGTGGGAGGACGTCGCCTGGATGAACCTGACCTTCGGCATGGTCGCGCTGCACCGGGCCACCAAGCCGGCGGAGATCAGCGAGCCGGCGGAGATCAGCGAGACGGGTGAGATCAGCGAGTCGGCGGAGGCGAGCCGGCCGGCGGGAGCCGGCGAGGCCGTGGAGGGCGAGGGCGAGTGAAGGTCGGGGTTGTCGGCGCGGGGAACATCGGTGCGTCGGTCGCGAAGAAGCTCGCCCGCGCCGGGCACGACGTGGTGATCGCCAACAGCCGCGGGCCCGAGACGCTGCCCGAGCTCGACGGCGTCGCCAAGGGCACCGTGGACCAGGCGGTCGAGGGGCGGGACGTCACGTTCCTCGCCGTGCCGTGGGTCGCCATGGACGCCGTGACCGCGGGGCGCGACTGGACCGGCAAGGTCGTGGTGGACACCAGCAACCCGATCCTCCCCGGCTTCGTGTTCGCGGACATCGGCGGCCGGCCCTCCAGCGCGATCGTCGCCGAGAAGGTCCCGGGCGCGCGGCTGGTCAAGGGGTTCAACACGCTCAGCCCCGAGCGGCTCGAACGGGACGCCCGCACGGTGATCTTCCTGTCCGGCGACGACCCCGGGGCCACGAAGGTGGTCGCCGAGCTGGTCGAGTCCGCCGGGTGGGCCGCGATCGACCTCGGGTCGTTGGAGGTCGGTGGGCGGCTCCAGCAGTACCCGGGTGGGCCGCTGCCCGGGCTCAGCCTCGTGCAACAGGACTGAGCGCCGGCCGGCAGGACTGAGCACGGGCAACAGGACTGAGAAGGCCTCAGGAAGGCATAAGTAGACTCGACCCCGGGACTTTGTGAACTGACGCACAAGGAGCGGGGATGACGACTCCCAGCCGCCGCAGGGCAGGCGAGGACGCCGAGGTGATCGTGGTCGGCGCGGGACCCGCGGGGTCCACGGCCGCGACCTACCTGGCCCGCGCGGGCCTGGACGTGCTGCTGTTGGAGAAGAGCACGTTCCCCCGCGAGAAGGTCTGCGGCGACGGGCTCACCCCGCGCGGCGTGAAGCAGCTCATCGACCTGGGCATCGACACCAGGGAAGAGGCCGGCTGGCTGCACAACCGCGGCCTGCGGGTCGTCGGCGGCGGGGTCACGCTGGAACTGGACTGGCCGGACCTGGCGACCTTCCCGCCCTACGGCGTGGTCCGCCCCCGCCAGGACTTCGACGAGATGCTCGCCAAGACCGCGCAACAGGCGGGCGCGCGCCTCCACGAGCAGACGACGGTCACCGGGGCCATCACCGAGAACGGCCGCGTGGTCGGCGTCGAGGCCAAGGCCGGCCCGGACAAGCGGCCGGTCACCTACCGCGCCCCGATCGTCCTGGGCTGCGACGGCGTCTCCGCCCGCCTGGCGCTCAGCGTCGGCATCCAGAAGAACGACGCCAAGCCGATGGGCGTGGCCGTCCGCCGCTACTACGCCAGCCCCCGCACCAAGGACGACTACCTGGAGTCGCACCTGGAGCTGTGGGACCGCCAGAACGACGTCCTGCTCCCCGGCTACGGCTGGATCTTCGGCATGGGCGACGGCACGGTGAACGTCGGCCTGGGCATCCTCAGCACCTCCAAGGCCTACGGCACCACGGACTACCGCGCGCTGCTGCGCTCCTGGCTCGACGGGACCCCGGAGGAGTGGGGCTTCCGCGAGGAGAACGCGACCAGCCGCATCGGCGGCGCGGCGCTGCCCATGGGCCTGAACCGGAAGCCGCACTACCGCGACGGGCTGCTCCTGGTGGGTGACGCCGGTGGCATGGTGAACCCGTTCAACGGCGAGGGCATCGGTTACGCCATGGAGTCGGCCCGGATCGCGGCCGAGTCGGTCGTCCAGGGCCTCGCCCGCACCGGCTACAGCCGGGAACGCGCACTTCACGGCTACCCCGTCCGGATCGAGCAGGCCCTGGGCAGCTACTACCGCCTGGGCAACGTCTTCTCCAGGCTCATCGGCAACCCGACGGTCATGCGCACGGCGACCAAGTACGGCCTACCTCGGAAAACGCTGATGAAACTGGTCCTGAAGCTGCTCGCGGGCCTTTACGACCCCAAGGACGGCGACTCCTTCGACCGTCTCATCACGGCCGCCACAAAGCTCACCCCAACGGCCTAATCGGGCCCCACTAGCCGACGCAGCGCCGACCTCCGGGTCGGCGCTGTTTCGTTTTGGGTGTGCTCCCGTTCACTCCACGCCGCCAAAGCTGTTGATCTGCACCGTGTAAGACCAGGTCAGAGCATGTAAAGGGGGTGCGGTTCACGCCTCTGTGTGACGTTCTACACTGACCTCCAGGTCTTGTGAATCAGTTCACAACCGGCTGAGATGCCTTGTGAACTGTTTCACAAGCGACCTGCGGAAAGTTAGGTGCGCCTAACCTCCGGAGGCCGCAAGAACACCCTTAGGGTGCGCAACTGTCAGCGGTGCCACCACCACCGCGACGACGCGAGGAAAGGACGACGGAGAGTGCTGGACCCTTACCTCCCCCTCGTATTGATGTTCGCCCTCGCCGCGGCCTTCGCCCTGTTCTCCGTGACGGCCGCCCCCTACATCGGGCCCCGCCGCTACAACAAGGCGAAGCTCGACGCCTACGAGTGCGGCATCGAACCGTCACCCCAGCCCGTGGTCGGCGGTGGCCGCATGCCGGTCGCCTACTACCTCACGGCGATGCTGTTCATCCTGTTCGACATCGAAATGGTGTTCCTCTACCCCTTCGCGGTCTCCGCGGACCGGCTCGGCCTGTTCGGCCTGGTGGAGATCGCACTGTTCGTCGCGACGGTCGGCTTCGCGTACGCCTACGTGTGGCGGCGCGGCGGCCTCGACTGGAACTGAGGGGAAGACCCGTGGGCCTCGAAGAGAAGCTCCCGAACGGCATCCTGCTCGCCAGCGTGGAGAAGCTGGTCAACTGGACCCGCAAGTCCTCGCTCTGGCCCGCCACGTTCGGCCTCGCCTGCTGCGCCATCGAGATGATGACCACCGGCGGCCCGCGCTACGACCTCGCGCGGTTCGGCATGGAGGTCTTCCGCGCCTCGCCGCGCCAGGCCGACCTGATGATCGTCGCGGGCCGGGTGACCAACAAGATGGCCCCGGTGCTGCGCCAGATCTACGACCAGATGCCCGAACCGCGGTGGGTGCTGGCGATGGGCGTGTGCGCGTCCAGCGGCGGCATGTTCAACAACTACGCGGTCGTGCAGGGCGTGGACCACGTCGTGCCGGTCGACATGTACCTGCCGGGCTGCCCGCCGCGGCCGGAGATGCTGATCGACGCGATCCTCAAGATCCACGCGAAGATCATGGACGAGCCGCTGGGGCAGAACCGGGCCGCGCTGCTGGCCGAGCAGGGCAAGCGCACCGAGCTGATCCCGTCGTCCCAGCGCTTTGCGAAGAAGTGAGTGAGATGACGCAGGCAGGGGACGAGCACTCCAGCGCGCAGCGCGCCGTCGAGGGCTTGGAGGCGACCAACGGCGCCGCGCCGAAGGCACCCATCGTCGCGGGCAAGGCCCGCAAGGGCATGTTCGGCGTCGCCGGCTCCGGTGACACGTCGGGCTTCGGCGGCCTGCGGCTGCCCGCCCACGTCGCCGCGCCCAGCGAGCGGCCGTTCGGCGGCTGGTTCGACGAGGTCGCCGACGAGCTGATCGGCGCGATCCACGAAAAGGGCCTGCCCGCCGACACCATCCAGCAGATCACCGTGGACCGCGGCGAGATCACGTTCTACCTGCGCCGGGAGAACCTGGTCGAGGTGGCGCGGATCCTGCGCGACGACCCGGCGCTGCGCTTCGAGCTGTGCAGCTCGGTGTCCGGGGTGGACTACGGGCCGGACGCCCCGCAGCGGCTGCACTCGGTGTACCACCTGACGTCGATGACCTACCGCCGGCGCATCCGGCTGGAGGTCGCGGTCGACGTGGACGACGCCCACATCCCCAGCGTCGTGTCGGTCTACCCCACGGCGGACTGGCAGGAGCGGGAAGCCTGGGACATGTTCGGCATCGTCTACGACGGCCACCCGGGGCTGACCCGGATCCTCATGCCGGACGACTGGGACGGCCACCCGCAGCGGAAGGACTACCCGCTGGGCGGCATCCCCGTCGAGTACAAGGGCGCGGAGATCCCCCCGCCAGACCAGAGGCGGTCCTACTCATGACCGAACGTCTTTCCGACGTGACCACGGGCACCGACACCAGCACGGTGGGCCGCGAGTCCGACACCGCCGCGCAGAGCCGCGACCCGTACGACGCCACGTCCCGCCAGACGACCGAGGGCACCGTCTACACGGTGACCGGCGGCGACTGGGACGAGGTGCTGGCCGAGGCGGCGGGCGACGAGCGCATCGTCATGAACCTGGGCCCGCAGCACCCGTCGACGCACGGCGTGCTGCGCCTGGTGCTGGAGCTGGAGGGTGAGACCGTCACCCAGGCCCGCAGCGTCATCGGCTACCTGCACACCGGCATCGAGAAGAACTGCGAGTACCGGAACTGGACCCAGGGCGTCACCTTCGTGACGCGCATGGACTACCTGGCGCCGCTGCACAACGAGGCCGCGTACTGCCTGGCCGTGGAGAAGCTGCTCGGCGTCGAGGCCCCGGCCCGCGCGCAGACGATCCGGGTCCTGCTGATGGAGCTCAACCGGATCTCCTCGCACCTGGTGGCCCTGGCCACCGGCGGCATGGAGCTGGGAGCGCTCACCGGCATGACCGCGGGCTTCCGCGAGCGCGAGGAAGTCCTGCACCTGCTGGAGTTCCTGACCGGTCTGCGGATGAACCACGCCTACATCCGCCCCGGCGGCCTGGCGCAGGACATCCCGGCCGACGCGCCGCAGCGCATCCGCGACTTCATCAAGGTCATGGACTCGCGGCTGCCGGACTACGACAAGCTGCTCACCGGCCAGCCGATCTGGCGCAACCGCCTGCAGGGCATCGGCTACCTGCCGGTGGACGCGTGCCTCGCGCTGGGCATCACCGGCCCGATCCTGCGGTCCGCGGGCCTGCCGTGGGACCTGCGCAAGGTCGAGCCGTACTCGGGCTACGAGAACTACGAGTTCGAGGTGCCGACCTCGACCGACGCGGACTCGTTCGCCCGCTACCGGCTGCGGCTGGCGGAGATCCACGAGTCGCTCAAGATCGTCCGGCAGGCGGTGGACCGCCTGGAGCCGGGCCCGGTCATGGTGGAGGACGCCAAGATCGCGTGGCCGGCGCAGTTGACGATCGGCGCGGACGGCATGGGCAACTCGCTGGAGCACGTCCGCAAGATCATGGGCCAGTCCATGGAGTCCCTGATCCACCACTTCAAGCTGGTGACCGAGGGCTTCCAGGTGCCGGCGGGCCAGGTGTACGTGCCGATCGAGTCGCCGCGCGGCGAGCTGGGCTACCACCTGGTCTCCGACGGCGGCACCCGGCCGATGCGCGTGCACGTGCGCGAACCCAGCTTCGTGAACCTCCAGTCGATGCCCGCGATGTGCGAGGGCGGCATGGTCGCCGACGTCATCGCGTCGGTGGCCTCTATCGACCCGGTGATGGGTGGTTGTGACCGATGAGCACTCCCGAGGAAGTCCTTGAGGCTTCGCCGCTGGACCCGGCGGAGACCGCGCACCTGGTGCACGAGACGCCGTACGACACCAGCGTGTTCGACCAGGCGACGGTGGACCGGGCGCGGGCGATCATCGCCCGCTACCCGTTCCCGCGGTCGGCGCTGCTGCCGATGCTGCACCTGGTGCAGTCGGTCGAGGGGTACGTCAGCCAGGCCGGGATCGCGTTCTGCGCCGACCAGCTCGACCTGACCCACGCCGAGGTCAGCGCGGTCGCGACCTTCTACACGATGTACAAGCGGCGGCCGTGCGGCGAGCACCTGGTGAGCGTGTGCACGAACACCCTGTGCGCCGCGCTGGGCGGTGACGCGATCTACGCGAAGCTGCGGGAGCACCTGGGCGCCGACGGCAAGCCGCTGGGCCACGAGGAGACCTCGGGCGAGCCGGGCACGCCCGGCTCGATCACGCTGGAGCACGCCGAGTGCCTCGCCGCGTGCGACCTCGGCCCGGTCCTCCAGGTGAACTACGAGTTCTTCGACAACCAGACGCCCGAGAAGGCGTTGGAGCTGGTCAAGGCGTTGCAGGCGGGCGAGAAGCCGCACCCGACGCGGGGCGCGCCGCTCACCGACTTCCGCCAGGCCGAGTTGCAGCTCGCGGGCTTCTTCGAGGGCCGGGAGGCGGACCTGGACGGTCCGTCGGCCGCGCCGGAGACCGTGCGGGGCGCCGCGCTGGCGGCGGACCGCGGCTGGACCGCGCCCGCGATGCCGGACGACGCGGAGTTCCCGCCGCTGCCGGAAAAGAAGTAGGGGAGGCGAACGTGGTCGACCAACTGACTCCGGTCCTCACCAAGCGCTGGCTGTCGCCGCGCTCGTGGACGCTGAAGACCTACGAGCAGCTGGAGGGGTACACGGCGCTGCGCAAGGCGCTCAAGGCCCACCCGGACCAGCTCATCCAGCAGTGCAAGGACTCCGGCCTGCGCGGCCGGGGCGGCGCGGGCTTCCCGACCGGCATGAAGTGGGGCTTCATCCCGCAGGGCGACGGCAAGCCGCACTACCTCGTCATCAACGCCGACGAGGGCGAGCCGGGCACCTGCAAGGACATCCCGCTGATGATGGCGGACCCGCACTCGCTGATCGAGGGCATCATCATCACCTCGTACGCGATCCGCGCGAACTTCGCCGCGATCTACGTGCGCGGCGAGGTGCTGCACTGCATCCGCCGGCTCGACGCGGCCGTGCGGGAGGCGTACGCGGCGGGCTACCTGGGCAAGGACATCCTCGGCTCGGGCTTCGACCTCGACGTGGTGGTGCACGCCGGCGCGGGCGCCTACATCTGCGGCGAGGAGACCGCGCTCCTGGACTCCCTGGAGGGCAAGCGGGGCCAGCCGCGGCTCAAGCCGCCGTTCCCCGCGACCGCCGGCCTCTACGCGTCGCCGACCGTGGTGAACAACGTCGAGACCATCGCGTCGGTCCCGTACATCGTCAACGGCGGCGCGGACTGGTTCCGCACCATGGGCCGCGAGCGGTCCCCGGGCCCGAAGATCTACTCGCTGTCCGGTCACGTCGAGCGCCCCGGCCAGTACGAGGCGCCGATGGGCACGACCCTGCGGCAGTTGCTGGACATGGCGGGCGGCATGAAGGACGGCATCCCGCTGAAGTTCTGGACGCCGGGCGGCTCGTCCACCCCGCTGTTCACCGCCGAGCACCTCGACGTGCCGCTGGACTTCGAGGGCGCGGCCGAGGCGGGCTCGATGCTGGGCACCACCGCGTTGCAGATCTTCAACGAGACGGTGTCCGTGCCGTGGGCGGTCATGAAGTGGACCGAGTTCTACAAGCACGAGTCGTGCGGCAAGTGCACGCCGTGCCGCGAGGGCACCTACTGGCTCGTCCAGATCCTCCAGCGCATGGTGCGCGGCGAGGGCACGGCCGGGGACATCGACACGCTGCTGGACGTCTGCGACAACATCCTGGGCCGCTCGTTCTGCGCCCTGGGTGACGGCGCGGTCAGCCCCATCACCAGCGGCATCAAGTACTTCAAGGACGAGTTCCTGGCCCTGTGCGACCAGAACTCCCGGGTTCTCGCAGGAGCAACGGCATGACGATCGCCCCTGACAAGAGCACCGAGCTGGTGGTTCCCGAGGGTCACGTCAAGCTCGTCATCGACGGCATCGAGGTCGTCGCGCCCAAGGGCGAGCTGCTGATCCGCACCGCGGAGCGGCTGGGCATCGTCGTGCCCCGGTTCTGCGACCACCCGCTGCTGGACCCGGCGGGCGCGTGCCGCCAGTGCCTGGTCGAGGTGGAGATGGGCGGCCGGCCGATGCCGAAGCCGCAGGCGTCCTGCACGATGACCGTCGCCGACGGCATGGTGGTCAAGACGCAGCTCACCTCACCGGTCGCGGACAAGGCGCAGCAGGGCGTGATGGAGCTGCTGCTCATCAACCACCCGCTGGACTGCCCGATCTGCGACAAGGGCGGCGAGTGCCCGCTGCAGAACCAGGCGCTCAAGCACGGCCGCGCCGACTCCCGGTTCCACGAGCACAAGCGCACGTTCCCCAAGCCGATCCCGATCAGCACCCAGGTGCTGCTGGACCGCGAGCGGTGCGTGCTGTGCCAGCGGTGCACGCGGTTCTCGGCGCAGATCGCGGGCGACCCGTTCATCGAGCTGCTGGAGCGCGGCGCGCAGCAGCAGATCGGTGTGGCGCAGGAGAAGCCGTTCCAGTCGTACTTCTCCGGCAACACCATCCAGATCTGCCCGGTCGGCGCGCTGACCTCGGCCGCCTACCGGTTCCGGGCGCGGCCGTTCGACCTGGTGTCCACGCCGAGCGTGTGCGAGCACTGCTCGTCGGGCTGCGCCGAGCGCACCGACTGGCGGCGCGGCAAGGTGCAGCGCAAGCTCGCCGGTGACGACCCCGAGGTCAACGAGGAGTGGATCTGCGACAAGGGCCGCTTCGCGTTCCGCTACGCCACCGCCGCCGACCGGATCACCCGTCCGCTGGTGCGCGACGAGGCCACCGGTGAGCTGCGCGAGTCGTCGTGGACCGAGGCGTTGCAGGTCGCGGCGGCCGGGTTGGCGAAGGCGCGGGACGGCAAGGGCGTCGGCGTGCTCGCCGGCGGCCGGCTGACCCTGGAGGACGCGTACGCGTACGCCAAGTTCGCCCGCATCGCGTTGCGCACCAACGACGTGGACTTCCGCGCCCGCGCCCACTCGGCGGAGGAGCTGGAGTTCCTGACCTCGACCGTCCTGGGCGTCACCCCGGAGACCGGCGGTGTCACCTTCAAGGGCATCGAGGCCGCGCCGGCCGCGCTGCTGGTGGCGTTCGAGCCCGAGGAGGAGGCGCCGATCGTCTTCCTGCGGCTGCGCAAGGCGGCCCGCGCGAAGAAGACGAAGGTGTTCCACCTGGGCCAGTTCACCTCGCCCGCCGTGGAGAAGACGTTCGGCACGCTGCTGGCGTGCGTGCCCGGCGGCGAGCCCGCCGCGCTGAACGCCCTGCCCGAGCACGCCGCCGACGTGGTGGAGGAGCTGGCCAAGCCCGGTTCGGTGATCCTGGTCGGCGAACGCGCCGCCGAGGTCCCCGGCCTGTTCTCCGCGGTGTCCGCGCTCGCGAAGAGCACGGGCGCGAAGGTCGCCTGGGTCCCGCGCCGCGCCGGCGAGCGGGGCGCGCTGGAGGCCGGCCTGCTGCCGACGCTGCTGCCCGGCGGCCGGCTGGTGTCCGACGACGCCGCCCGCGCCGAGGTCGAGCGGGCGTGGGGCCTGGCCGAGGGCGCGCTGCCCGCCAAGCCCGGCCGCGACACCACCGGCATCCTGACCGCCGCCGCGAGCGGTGGCCTGGGCGCGCTGGTGGTCGGCGGCGTGGACCCGTTCGACCTGCCCGACCCGGCGCTGGCGCTGCGCGCGCTGGAGTTCGTCGGCTTCGTGGTGAGCCTGGAGCTGCGGCACAGCGCGGTCACCGCGCACGCCGACGTGGTGCTCCCGGTCGCCCCGGCGGTGGAGAAGGCGGGCAGCTACGTCAACTGGGAGGGTCGGCACCGCCCGTTCGGCCTGACCCTGGAGGGCACCGGCGCGCTGCCCGACGGCCGCGTGCTGGACACGCTGGCCGTCGAGATGGACGCCGACCTGTTCACCCAGACCCCGGCGTCGGCCGCCGCGGACTTCGAGCGGCTGGGCCGCGGCGTGGTCTCGGCGCAGGCCCCGACCGTCGCCGCCCCGCTGCTCCCGCAGCCCAAGGACGGCCAGGTCGTGCTCGCCACGTGGCGGCGGCTGCTGGACAACGGCTCGCTGCAGGACGACGAGCCGCACCTGGCGGGCACCGCCCGGCCGGTGGTGGCCAAGCTGTCGCAGGCCACGGCCGCCCGCCTGGGCGTCGAGCTCGGCGGCGAGGTCACCGTGTCCACCGACCGGGGCGCGGTGACGCTGCCGGTCGAGGCCGCCGACCTGCCCGACGGCGTCGTGTGGCTGCCGGGCAACTCGGGCGCGGCCACCGTGCGGCGCACCCTCGTCGCCGGCCACGGGTCGGTCGTCACGGTCACTAGCGGAGGCAAGGAATGAGCACCGCCGAACTCCTCGCCGACGACCCGGTCTGGCTGATCGTCGTCAAGGTCGTCGGGATCTTCGCGTTCCTCGTCGTCATGACCCTGTTCATGATCAACTGGGAGCGCAAGGTCGTCGCTCGCATGCAGCAGCGGCCCGGCCCCAACCGGGTCGGCCCGGGCGGCTGGCTCCAGTCGCTGGCCGACGGCCTCAAGCTGGCGTTCAAGGAGGACATCCGCCCGGTCCTGGCGGACAAGTGGGTGTTCTTCCTGGCCCCGGTGATCTCCTGCATCCCCGCGTTCGTCGCCTTCTCGGTGATCCCGCTGGGCGGCGAGGTGTCGCTGTTCGGCGAGCGCACCGCCCTCCAGCTCGTGGACCTGCCGGTCGGCGTGCTGGTCGTGCTGGCCTGCTCCTCGCTGGGCGTCTACGGCATCGTGCTGTCCGGCTGGGCCTCCGGCTCGCCGTACCCGCTGCTGGGCGCGCTGCGGTCGGCCGCGCAGGTGATCTCCTACGAGATCGCGATGGGCCTGTCGATCGTCGCGGTCGTCATGCACTCGCACTCGCTGTCCACCTCGGACATCGTCGCCTCGCAGGCCGGCGGCTGGTACTTCTACCTGCTGCCGGTGAGCTTCCTGATCTACGTGACCTCGATGGTCGGCGAGACCAACCGCGCCCCGTTCGACCTCCCCGAGGCCGAGTCGGAGCTGGTCGGCGGCTTCCACACCGAGTACAGCTCGCTGAAGTTCGCGCTGTTCTTCCTCGCCGAGTACGTCAACATGGTGACCGTCTCCGCGCTGGCCACGACCCTGTTCCTGGGCGGCTGGCGGTTCCCGTTCGTCGGCGACGACCACCTGCTCAACTCCGGCTGGTTCGGCCTGCTGTGGTTCGTGCTCAAGACGCTCGCGTTCCTGTTCCTGTTCATCTGGCTGCGCGGCACCCTGCCCCGCCTGCGCTACGACCAGTTCATGCGGCTGGGCTGGAAGTTCCTGGTCCCGATCGCGCTGGTGTGGTTCGTCGCGGTGGCGTTCGCCCGGTACGTGCGCCAGGAGATCGAGTCCGACTCGCTGAGCACGTCCACCGTGCTCGCCGTGTTCGGCGCGGTCCTCGGCGTCGTGCTGCTGGTGGCGTTCCTGCTGCCGGACAAGCGCGAGGTGCGCGACCCGAACGCCGTGCCGGTCACCGGCGGCGGCTTCCCCGTGCCGCCGCTGGACCTCCAGGTCCCCAAGTCGCCGCCGCGGCGGCGCCAGGTGCCGGTGGCGGACCTGCCCGGCGAAACCAAGGAACCCGCAGCGGTTACCGCATCCAGGGAGGAGGCCGGCGATGGGGATGCTTGATCCCGTCAAGGGCTTCGGCGTGACCTTCGGGACGATGTTCAAGAAGGTCGTCACCGAGGAGTACCCCGAGGTCAAGAAGGTCACCGCGCCGCGGTTCCACGGCCGCCACCAGCTCAACCGGCACCCGGACGGGCTGGAGAAGTGCGTCGGCTGCGAGCTGTGCGCGTGGGCCTGCCCGGCGGACGCGATCTTCGTCGAGGGCGGCGACAACACCGAGGACGAGCGCTACTCGCCCGGTGAGCGCTACGGCGCCGACTACCAGATCAACTACCTGCGCTGCATCGGCTGCGGCCTGTGCATCGAGGCGTGCCCGACCCGCTCGCTCACCATGACCAACGAGTACGAGCTGGCCGACGACGACCGGCAGAAGCTGATCTTCACCAAGGAGGACCTGCTCGCGCCCCTGCTGCCCGGCATGGAGCAGCCGCCGCACCCGATGCGGCTGGGCGAGAACGAGCAGGACTACTACGTCAACGGCCCGCGCCTGCAGGCCGAGGCGGACATCAAGGCGAAGCAGGAGGGCCGGTGAACCTCCTGCTCCAGCCGGACACCGTCGAGCGCGTGGTGGACACCGTCACCACCGGCGAGGCGGTCGCGTTCTGGATCCTCGGACCCCTGGCCCTGGCCGGCGCGCTGGGCATGCTGTTCGCCCGCAACGCCGTGCACTCCGCGCTGTGGCTGGTGCTCACCATGCTCAGCCTCGGCGTGCTCTACATGGTCCAGCAGGCGCCCTTCCTGGGCTTCGTGCAGATCATCGTCTACACCGGCGCGATCATGATGCTGTTCCTGTTCGTGCTGATGCTGGTCGGCCGGGACAGCTCGGACTCCGTCGTGGAGGTGCTGCGCGGGCAGCGGCTCGCGGCCACCGTGCTCGGCATCGGGTTCGCGGCCCTCGTGGTCGGCTCCCTGGCCCGCGCGCTGACCGACGTGGACGCGATCGGCCTGGCGCGGCAGAACACGCAGAACGGCGGCAACGTCGCCAACATCGGCGAGGCGCTGTTCACCGACTACCTGTTCCCGTTCGAACTGACCTCCGCGCTGCTCATCACGGCGGCGGTCGGCGCGATGGTGCTGGCCTTCACCTCCAAGTCCAAGGAGGCGAAGAAGACGCAGAAGGAACTGGTCGAGGAGCGCTTCCGCGGCGACCGGGTGGGCTCGCTGCCCGGCCCCGGCGTGTTCGCCACGGCCAACTCGGTCGCCACGCCCGCGTTGCTGCCCGACGGCTCGGTCGCGCAGGAGTCGCTGTCCGAGCTGATCGAGACGACCGCGAAGGAGCGGCTGGAGGACGACGTCGCGGAGGTCTCCGGCACGGCGCACCAGCCCGACGCGCACGCGCTCAAGGGAGACCAGTCGTGACCCCCACCTACTACCTGCTGCTGTCCGCCCTGCTGTTCAGCCTCGGCGCGGTCGGCGTGCTGGTGCGGCGCAACGCCATCGTCGTGTTCATGTGCATCGAGCTGATGCTCAACGCCGTGAACCTCAGCCTGGTCACGTTCGCCCGCATCAACGGCGGGCTCGACGGCCAGGTGATGGCGTTCTTCGTGATGGTCGTGGCCGCGGCGGAGGTCGTGGTCGGCCTGACGATCATCATGGCGATCTTCAAGACGCGTCGCTCGGCCTCGGTCGACGACTCCAACCTGCTGAAGTACTGAGAGGTCGACGGTGACGGAACCTGTTGCCGCCAGCGGGATCGGCAGTCTCGCCTGGTTGTTGCTCGCGCTGCCCGCCTTCGGCGCGACCGTGCTGTTGTTGGGCGGGCGGCGCACCGACAAGTGGGGCCACCTGCTGGGCTGCGCGACCGTGCTCGCGGCGTTCGCGTACGGCGTGGCGCTGTTCTTCGAGACCATCGGGCAGACCGGTGAGCGGACCAGCGAGCTGCACCTGTTCGACTGGGTGCCGGTCAACGCGCTCAACGTCGAGGCCGGGCTGCGGCTCGACCCGCTGTCGCTGACGTTCGTCCTGCTGATCACCGGTGTCGGGTCGCTGATCCACATCTACTCGATCGGCTACATGGCGCACGAGGCCGGGCGGCGGAAGTTCTTCGCCTACCTGAACCTCTTCGTCGCGGCCATGCTGCTGCTGGTGCTGGGCGACGGCTTCGTGACCCTGTACTTCGGCTGGGAGGGCGTGGGTCTCGCCTCCTACCTGCTGATCGGCTGGTACCAGTACAAGCCGGAGGCGGCCAGCGCCGCGAAGAAGGCGTTCCTGATGAACCGGGTCGGCGACCTGGGTCTCGCGATCGCCATCTTCATCCTGTTCAAGGAGCTGGGCACCACCCAGTACACCGACGTGTTCGCCCGCGTCGGCGAGCTGTCCGCGGCCGAGGTCACCGCGGTGACGCTGCTGCTGCTCCTGGGCGCGTGCGGCAAGTCCGGCCAGTTCCCGCTCCAGGCGTGGCTCCCGGACGCCATGGCCGGCCCCACGCCGGTGTCGGCGCTGATCCACGCGGCCACGATGGTCACCGCGGGCGTCTACCTGATCGCCCGGTCCAACCCGATCTACAACGCCTCCGCCGACGGCCGCCTGGTCGTCATGATCATCGGTGCGCTGACGTTGATCATCGGGTGCATCATCGGCTGCGCGTACGACGACTTCAAGAAGGTCCTCGCGTACTCGACGGTCAGCCAGATCGGCTACATGATCCTCGCCGTCGGCCTCGGTCCCGTGGGCTACGCGCTGGGCATCATGCACCTGCTCACGCACGGCTTCTTCAAGGCCGGGCTGTTCCTCGGCGCCGGTTCGGTCATGCACGGCATGAACGACGAGGGCAACATCCGCCGCATGGGCGGCCTGTGGCGCAAGATGCCCATCACGTTCATCACCTGGACGCTGGGCTACCTCGCGCTGATCGGCTTCCCGTTCCTGTCCGGCTACTTCTCCAAGGACGCCATCATCGCGGCGGCGTTCAGCGAGCACGGCTGGCGCGGCTGGGTGTTCGGCGGCGCGGCGGCGCTGGGCGCGGGCATCACCGCGTTCTACATGACCCGCCTGCTGTTCCTGGTGTTCCTGGGCAAGCCGCGCTGGACCGACCTGAAGAGCGAGGACGGCCGCGAGTACCACCCGCACGAGTCGGGCCTGACCATGACGGTCCCGATGATCCTGCTGGCCATCGGCTCGGTCGGCGCGGGCGCGTTCCTCGCGAGTGGCGACAACCTCGCGAACTGGCTGTCCCCGTCGCTGGGCGAGCTGCAGGAGCAGCACGGCGTGCTCGACCACACCGTGGTCAACTTCCTGGTGCTGGGCCTGTCCGCGCTGGGCGTGCTGGTCGCGTGGCTGTTCTTCGGCCGCCGGCCGCAGCCGGTGCAGCGGCCCGAGCGGGTGTCGTTCGTGGTCCGCGCCGCGCGCAACGACCTGTACGGCAACGCGCTCAACGAGGCGCTGTTCGCGCGGCCGGGCACCTGGCTCACCCGCGCGCTGGTGTTCGTCGACAACAAGGGCGTGGACGGGCTGGTCAACGGCTCGGCCGCGCTGCTGGGCGGTAGCTCGGGCCGGCTGCGCCGCTTGCAGACCGGGTTCGTGCGCTCGTACGCGCTCTCCATGCTCCTGGGTGCGATCTTCGTCCTGGGCGCGCTGCTGATGGTGAGGTTCTCGTGAGCTGGACGCTGATCGCGCTGCTCCTGCTGCCCCTCGCGGGCAGCGTCGTGGTGGCCTTCCTGCGGGGCAACGACCGGACCGCGAAGCTCGTGGCGCTCGCCTTCGCGCTGGCCGAACTGGTGATCGCGGTGCTGGCGTGGGTCGCCTACGACCCGGCCGGCGACCGCCTCCAGCTGACCAGCTCGGCCGAGTGGATCCCGGCGTTCGGCATCCACCTGTCCTTCGGCGTGGACGGCATCGCCCTGGTGATGATCGCCCTGATCGCCTTCCTGGTGCCGGTCGTCATCGGCGGGTCCTGGGCGGACAAGCTGCCCGAGGGCCGCAGCGCGGGCGGGTTCTTCGCCCTGCTGCTGGCCATGGAGACCGGCATGGTCGGTGTCTTCGCGGCCACCGACGTGTTCCTGTTCTACGTGTTCTTCGAGGCCGTGCTGGTCCCGATGTACTTCCTGATCGGCCGCTTCGGCGGGCCGAACCGGCAGTACGCGGCGATGAAGTTCTTCCTGTACTCGCTGCTGGGCGGCCTGGTCATGCTCGCCTCGGTGATCGGCGTGTACGTCGCCGCGCGGGACAAGCTCGGCTCCGGCACGTTCGACTGGGCCACGCTCGTGACGGTCACGCGCGAGCTGCCGCTGTCCACGCAGATCTGGCTGTTCCTCGGCTTCTTCATCGCCTTCGCGATCAAGGCGCCGCTGGTGCCGCTGCACACGTGGCTGCCCGACGCCGGCGCCGAGGCCCCGGTCGGGGCGGGCGTGCTGCTGGTCGGCATCCTGGACAAGATCGGCACGTTCGGGTTCCTGCGCTACTGCCTGCCGCTGTTCCCGCTGGCCAGCCAGGAGCTCGCGCCGCTGGTGCTGGTGCTCGCCGTGGCGGGCGTGCTGTACGGGTCGCTGCTCGCGGTCGGCCAGACCGACATGAAGCGGTTCGTCGCCTACACGTCCATCGCGCACTTCGGCTTCATCGCGCTGGGCATCTTCGCGTTCAGCTCGCAGGCCGGCGCGGGCGCGGTGCTCTACATGGTCAACCACGGCATCTCGACCGGCATGCTGTTCCTGGTCGTGGGCATGGTGATGGCCCGCGGCGGGTCGCGCCTGATCCAGGACTACGGCGGCATGGCCAAGCTCACCCCGGTGCTGGGCGGCCTGTTCTTCGTCGCGGGCCTCTCGTCGCTGGCGCTGCCGGGCACCAACTCGTTCGTCAGCGAGTTCCTGGTGCTCATCGGGTCCTTCCCGAACCAGCCGGTGTTCACCATCCTCGCCGCCATCGGCATGGTGCTCGCCGCGCTCTACATCCTGTGGCTGTACCAGCGGGTGTTCCAGGGACCCGTGCGCGGCACGGCGCTGGTCGACGCGGTCGGCGGGCCCGGCGCGGCGCTCGACCCCGAGCGCGCCCCGGTCCCGGACCTGAACAAGCGGGAACTGGCGGTGCTCGCGCCGCTGGTCGCGCTGATCCTGGTGCTCGGGTTCTACCCGCAGCCGGTGTTGGACGTGATCACCCCGTCCGTCGGGGCGACGCTCAGCGAGGTCGGCGTGACCGACCCGGTCGCGCAGGAAGGCAAGTGACGTGACGGACCTCCTCGCCCAAGCCCAGCGGTTGCCGGCCCCGGAGATCGACTACCTCGCGGTCGCGCCGATCCTCATCGTGCTCGGGGCGGCGTGCCTCAGCGTGCTGGTGGAGGCGTTCCTGCCCAAGGCCCAGCGGTGGAGCACCCAGGTCGTGCTGACCCTGCTCACCCTGGCCTTCGCGGGCGCCTCGCTCATCGCCCACGCCAACGACGCCCTCCCGCAGGGCGTCGTGACCCTCGCCGGCACGGTCGCCGTCGACAAGCCGGTGATCTTCCTGTGGGCCACCCTGCTGGTCCTCGGCCTCGGCTCGGTGCTGCTCATCGCCGACCGCTCGGTCGAGCCCGGCGGCGCGTTCGTCGCCGAGGCGTCCGTGCTGCCCGGCACCAAGCAGGACCGCGCGCAGGCCAACCGGTTCGGCATGCAGACCGAGGTGTTCCCGCTCACGCTGTTCGCGCTCGGCGGGATGATGGTGTTCGTCGCGGCGAACGACCTGCTGACGATGTTCATCGCGCTGGAAGTGCTGTCCCTGCCGCTGTACCTGATGTGCGGCCTGGCCCGCCGTCGCCGCCTGCTGTCGCAGGAGGCCGCGGTGAAGTACTTCCTGCTCGGCGCGTTCGCGTCGGCGTTCTTCCTCTACGGCGTGGCCCTGCTCTACGGCTACGCGGGCTCGGTGAAGCTGGCCGACATCGCCGCCGCCACCTCCGGCACCGACCGGTCCGACACGCTGCTCTACGCGGGCTTCGGCCTGCTGGTGGTGGGCCTGCTGTTCAAGGCCTCGGTCGGCCCGTTCCACGCGTGGACGCCGGACGTCTACCAGGGCTCCCCGACGCCGATCACCGCGTTCATGGCGGCCTGCACGAAGGTCGCCGCGTTCGGCGGCATCCTGCGGGTGCTGTTCGTGGCGTTCGAGCGGTCGAGCTGGGAGTGGAACGGCGTCCTGTGGGCCGTGGCCATCGCCTCGATGGTGATCGGCGCGGTGCTGGGCCTCACCCAGACCGACGTGAAGCGCATGATCGCCTACTCGTCGGTGGCGCACGCGGGCTTCCTGCTGGTCGGGTCGATCTCGCTGTCGGAGGAGGGCCTGTCGGGGACGATGTTCTACCTGATGGCCTACGGCTTCACGACCATCGCCGCGTTCGGCGTGGTGTCGCTGGTGCGCAACGCCGACGGCGAGGCCACCCACCTGTCCCAGTGGGCGGGCCTGGCCAAGCGGTCCCCGGTGACCGCGGCGGTGTTCACGTTCCTGCTGCTCGCCCTGGCCGGCATCCCGCTGACCAGCGGTTTCATCGGCAAGTTCGTGGTGTTCGCGGCTGCGCTGGAGAGCGGCATGGCGCCGCTGGTGGTGGTCGCGCTGGTGGCGTCCGCGGTGGCCGCGTTCTTCTACCTGCGGGTCATCGTGCTGATGTACTTCAGCGAGCCGGCGGCCGACGGCCCGACCGTCAGCGTGCCCGGCGCGATGACCACCATCGCCATCACCATGGGCGCGGCGATCACGCTGGTGCTGGGGGTGTGGCCCGCGTTCGCGCTCGATTGGGCGGGTGCCGGCGGGTTCATCTTCTAGATAGGGCGGGTACCGGCGGATTCGTCTTCAAGTGGTACGTAGGCTTCAGGCGTGACCAGTAGCGAGCGGGCGGGGACGGGGTTCCGGTTTGCGGACCCCGTGCTCGCGGAGGTGGTTCAGGCGGGGCTCACCGAGGTGGAGGAGCTGCTGCACAAGGTCGTGCAGAGCGAGTTCCACCCGGTGATGGAGACGTCGCTCCACTTGGTGGACGCGGGCGGGAAGCGCATCCGCCCGCTGTTCACCATCCTGTCCGCCCAGTTCGGGTCGTCGTGGGACCGCGAGGCCGTCATCAAGGCGGCGGCCGTGGTGGAGCTGACCCACCTGGCCACGCTGTACCACGACGACGTGATGGACGAGGCCACCATGCGCCGCGGCGCGGCCTCGGCCAACGCGAAGTGGGACAACTCGATCGCCATCCTGACCGGCGACTACCTGTTCGCCCACGCGTCCGCGCTGGTCGCGGACCTGGGCACGCGGGCGGCGCGGATCATCGCGGAGACGTTCTCCGAGCTGGTCACCGGCCAGATGCGCGAGACCATGGGCCCGCGCGACGGCGAGGACCCGATCGCCCACTACCTGACCACCATCGCCGAGAAGACCGGGTCGCTGATCGCCACCGCCGCCCGGTACGGCGCGATGTTCTCCGACGTCACCCCGGCGCAGGTCGAGGCGCTGCGGCACTACGGCGAGATCATCGGGGCGGCGTTCCAGATCTCCGACGACGTCATCGACATCGCGTCGCCTTCCTCGGAGTCGGGCAAGACGCCTGGTACCGATTTGCGCGAGGGCGTGAAGACGCTGCCCATGCTGTACGCGCTGGCCGACGAGCCGGAGTCGCGGTTGGCCGCGCTGCTGGCCCAGCCCCTGACTGACGACGGTGAGGTCGAGGAGGCGTTGGAGCTGTTGCGGGCGTCTTCGGGGTTGGCCCGTGCGCGCGCCACCCTGGACGACTACGCGGCTCGTGCGCGGGCGACGTTGGTGGACCTGCCGGCGGGTGTGGCGCGTGATGCCTTGGAGTCGGTCAGCGAGTACGTGGTCACCCGCACTCACTGAGCCTGTCTGGCTCGCTTTAGGTGTGCGCTGCGCGCTCTCAAGATTGAAAGCGCCTCGCCGGCGGGCAGGCCCCCGGGGGTGGAAGGGCGTCGGACGAACCGAGGCCCTTCCTGTGCTTGGCAGCCCGACCAAAAGCGGCGTCGCCCGGCGTGTGGCTACTCGATCGGGGCCGGCGCGAGTCTGGAGCGGCGGGAGCGGAGGGCGTCCAGGGTGAACACCGCGAGCGCCGCCCACACCAGGCCGAAGCCGAACCACCGGGACGCGGGCATTGGCTCGTGCGCCACGAACACGCCCCACGCGAACTGCAGGATCGGGGCGAGGTACTGGAGCATGCCCATGGTGGTCAGCGGCACCCGTCGTGCGCCTGCGCCGAACATCATCAGGGGCACGGCGGTCACCAGGCCCGACGACGCGAGCAGCAGGGCGTGGCCCCAGCCGTTGCTGTGGAACGTGCCCGCCGACCCCAGCCAGAGCAGGTAGCCGACGGCGACCGGCCCCAGCACGATGCTCTCCGCGGTCAGGCTGGACGTGGCGTCCAGCGGCACGGTCTTCTTGATCAGCCCGTACACGCCGAACGAGCAGGCCAGCACCAGCGAGATCCACGGCAGCCGCCCGTAGTCCACCGCCAGCACCACCACCGCCGTCACCGCGATGCCCAGGGCCGCGTACTGGAGGCCGCGCAGGCGTTCGCGCAGCACCAGCACCCCGAGCACGACGCTGACCAGCGGGTTGATGAAGTACCCGAGCGCCGCCTCGACCACGTGCCCGCTGTTGACCGCGTAGATGTAGACGCCCCAGTTCGCGGCGATCAGCGCGGACGCGGCGGCCACCATGAGCCAGCCGCGCGCGGACAGGGTCCGCAGGCTCGACCACCGGCCCAGCACCGCCGTGAGCAGGGCCATGACCACCAGCGACCAGGCGATCCGGTGCGCCAGGATCTCGCCGGAGCCGGCCGGGGCGAGCAGTGGCCAGAAGGCGGGGAACATGCCCCAGATGACGTAGGCGCCGGCCCCGAGAGCGATACCCTTGTTGTTCTGGTGAACATCTGCCGAAGTGGCGGTGGAGTTCGTCAAGGGCGGCACACGGGCCACTCTACGCCAGCCGTTTTGCCTGGTCAGTTGCTCCGAACGGCCTACTGGCCCACTATGGGCGCAGGGCCGCGTGGTCGGACGCGCCGGACCTCGCGGTCAGGGTAGTTTTGCACCGCTTCCACTACCGGGTGAAGGCCTGGCAGCGGAGCGTGTCGGGGAGTGTCAGGACTGTGCAGTGGGAGGGTTCCGGCGTGAGTTCGCTCTTCGGACAGGTGTGGCTGTGGAGCCTGCTGTCGTTCGTGGCAGGCGTCGCGCTGACCTGGCTGGTGCTGGTCCGGCCCGCGAAGAGGGAGATGCAGGACCTGGAGGAGCGCCTGCTCGGCGCGTCCCCGCGTCCGGTCGCCCCGGTCGTGACCGCCCCGCCCGCCCCCGTCGAACCGGCGCGGGACGAGTTCGACGACTGGCACCGGTCGTCGAACTCCCCGGTCGAGGACCTCCTGCGCGACGACAACCCGCCGCGCTACGACGTCGCCGGCATGAAGCTCGACGAGCGCGACCAGATGCTGGAGGAGTTGGACGACGAGCACCGCCCGTTGTCGGACTTCGAGGAGCAGCACGACTTCCCCGAGTACGAGGACGACCGGCCGCGCAGCCTGTTCGAGCGCCTCTCCCCGGGCGGCGAGCCGGTGACCACGTCGTCGGCCGCCGAGTCGGACGAGCCGCCGGCCCTGCCGGCCGAACAGACCCACCTCCTGCCGCCCGCGCGACCCGCCGCCGAGGTGGCGGTGCCGCGGCAGCCCGAGCCGACCGCCCCGCCGGAGGTCGAGGCGTTCCAGCCGCGCGAGGTGTGGCGGGAGGAGCCGGAACCGGTCGTCTACGGTGAGGACGAGGACCCGGCCGAGGGCCCCGAGCAGGAGGACGAGCCGGAGCGCCCCGCCGAGCAGACCACCCTGATCCCGGCCACGGCCCTGGCCCGCGCCATCGCCGAGGTGGACGCGCGTCCCGACGAGCCCCAAGCCGAGCAGTCGCATGGCGAACAGTCGCATGGCGAGGAGTCACGTGGCGAACAGTCGCGTGGCGAGGAGTCCCGCTTCGAGAACCCACGGTTCGAAGAGCCGCCCTCCGACCAGCCGCGGTTCGAGGAGCCGGTCCCGGCCGAACCCCGGTTCGAGGAGCCGGCCGAGGAGCCGCGTGCCGAGGAGTCGCGGTTCGAGGAGCCGCAGCAGAGTTGGCCGGATCGGGACCTGACCGGCGAGTACCCGGTGATCCGCGCCGAACTGCCGACGCCGCCCCCGGCCCCGGCGCGCCCCGACCTGCCCAAGCCCGACCAGCCCGACTTCGCGGAACCGGAACCCGCCGCGCCCGGCCTGTTCACCCCGGACGCGACGACGATCCTGGACGCCCGCGACATCGCCGCCCACACCCCGGCCGCCGAGCCGAGTCGTCCCGAGTCGAGCGCCGCGCCCCACGACGAGGCCCACGCCCTGCCCGGCCCCGCGACGCCCTCGGAGCCGGTCGAGCCCCCGGCGGCGGCCGACGAGCCCTTCGTCCCGCGCTTCCAGCCGGAACCGCCCGCCGACACCCGCCCCGAGGCCCGTCCGGAGTCCGGGCCCGAGGTGCGCCCGGAGCCCAAGCCCGAGCCGAAGGAGCCGGCCCGCCCGCGCTCCCTGTTCGAGCCGATCCTCACGCCCGACGACGAGATCGTGGACGAGCCGCCGGTCCCGCCCAAGCCCAAGCCCGCGGCCCCCGGCAACGACCAGCCGTTCGTGCCCAAGCTCGCCCCCGAACTGCTCGAATCCGGCGCCAACGGCGGCCTGCCCCAGCGCCCGGTGCGCCCGGCCGGCTCCCGCACCACCCCGCCGCCCCCGCCGCCGCCCGCACCGGCGCAGCCGATCAGCCCGCCGCCACCCCGCCCGGTCCGCCCGCGCCCGGTCGGCTTCAGCCCGAGCACCGGCGGCCGACCCGCGAGCACGACCACCCGCTACCAGCAGCCGGAGGGCTTCAACCCGCGCTCGCCGTTCGGTCCGGGCTCGGTGCTGCCGAAGTCCGACGGCATGGCCCCGGCCCCGGACTTCCAGGTCAAGGCCACCCTCACCGGCCGCCGCTACTTCACCGCGGAGTCGGCCAACTTCACCGAGACCCGAGCCGACGTGTGGTTCCGCACCATCTCCGACGCGGAGAAGGCGGGCTTCCGCCCGGCCCCCTAGTCGTCCCTGGGGAGGGAACGCGAAGGGCCCCTGCTCCGGGAGGCGGAGCAGGGGCCCTTCCGTGTTCGCGATGCGCGTCGTGGTGTAGGCTGCGTCGTACCGGTTGAACGGCCATACATATCGGGAGTCTCGTGAACCCGCCTCCTCCCACGTCGAGCGGTGACGGCGCGAGCCCGCCGCCGCTCAAGTTGGTGGGCATCTCCGAGATCGCCGACCTCACGGGTCTGAGCCGGCAAGCCGTGTCGAACCTGAAGGCACGGGACGACCGGTTCCCGACGCCAGTGGCCGACCTGCGTAGCGGGCCCGTCTACGACGAGACCGCGATCCGCGTCTTCTTCTCGAACCGGGGCCGTGATCTAGAGCCCTCCCACGACCGGCCGACCGTCCGGCGGTTCGACCCCCTGGCACTCGACAGCCTCATCGACAGCGTCAGCCGAGAGCTGCTCACGCAAGCCAGGCACCGCCTGGACATGCCGTTCGACGTGTTCCAGGGTGCGGGCCTCGTCGTCCTCTACTACACCGGGTCTTTCGAGCCGTACTCCGCTGTGTCCGGCACCGACGTCCCCTTGTACATAGGCGCCGCCGGATCGCGGGACGCCGTGTCGGAGGGCGATGTCGAGGCGCCGGTGCTGTGGACCCTGCTGAGCAGACGCATCATGAGGGACCTTGAGGCGGTGGAACACCACGGCCGAGAATCCGGCCATCCCCAACTCCGAGTCGCCGACTTCGAATGCCGGCTGCTCGTGGTCGACGGCTTGTGGGTCGACGTCGTCCAGAAATCGATCATCCGCCGGATGAAGCCCTTGTGGAACACGGTGCTGATGGGCTTCAACTCCCACGGATCGACATGGAGGCGTGCGTTGTCGCCCCGCTCCCCGTGGGACGAGTTCCACCCTGGGCGTCGATCGGCATCGGATCGTCCGGCGAAGTACTCGGCGGCTGAACTCACGTCGCGAGTTCGGCTGCATTTGGAAGAGGTGACGAAACACCTCTGAAGCACAGATGGCCCCCGGTGAGCCTGGCAGCACGTTCGGGAGCCATCTGTTCATCCACAACCCGACAACAGGAAGGGGACGTCATGACTTTAACCGGTTCTGGCGCCAACCGAAGGACCGGTGCCGCGAGCGGCGACCCGGCACCGTTGCTCACCGTGCGCAGCCTGGTGATCGTCGTATCGGCAACCGGCATGGCGGTGCTCGCCGGCGTCACGGTCGGCTACCTCGTGTGGCTGGGCGTGTCGCACGTCTTCGGCGTCCGGGCGGGGTTGATCGCGGCCGGGCTGGCCGGCGTGACGTGCGCATTGGGGGTGTGGTTCAAGACGCTGCGTTCGCTGCACGGCATCGTGGGCACCACCACCTGAGGTCGTCCGCGCCGCAACAACACGAGGGCCCCTGCTCCGCGGAGCAGGGGCCCTTCCGTGTGTCCGACCGGCTAGGCGACGGTCCAGGTGTCCTTGCCGCGCAGCAGCGCCGCCAGGTCGGCGGGCTTCGCGGCCTGCGCCTCGGCGACCTGCGCGCGGGCCGCGTCGTCGTAGGTGGCGCGGGCGACGTTGCGGAACACGCCGGTGACCGTGTGCTGCAGGTCCTGCGTGGACAGGCGGGACAGCGCGAACGACAGGTTCAGGTCCGACGCGTCGTGCACGACGATCTCGGACTCCTCGACGTCGGCGGTCTTGGCCACGGTCAGGCCGAAGCCGTCCCGCACCACCGCGTACTCGCCGCCGCCGAACACGATCGGCTGCCCGTCGACCACGTTGATGATCCGCCGCGACGCCTCGTCGGCGTCCTTGAGCACGTCGAACGCGCCGTCGTTGAAGATCGGGCAGTTCTGGTAGATCTCCACCAGCGCCGACCCGCGGTGCTCGGCGGCCTGGCGCAGCACCTCGGTCAGCCCGGCCCGGTCCGAGTCCACCGCCCGGCCCACGAACGACGCCTCCGCGCCCAGCGCCAGCGACACCGGGTTGAACGGGTGGTCCAGCGACCCGTACGGCGTGGACTTGGTGACCTTGCCCTCTTCGGAGGTGGGGGAGTACTGGCCCTTGGTCAGGCCGTAGATCCGGTTGTTGAACAGCAGGATCTTCAGGTTCACGTTGCGGCGCAGCGTGTGGATCAGGTGGTTGCCGCCGATGGACAGCGCGTCGCCGTCACCGGTCACGACCCACACCGACAGGTCCGGCCGCGCCACGGCCAGGCCGGTCGCGATGGCGGGCGCGCGGCCGTGGATGGAGTGCATGCCGTAGGTGTTCATGTAGTACGGGAACCGCGACGAGCAGCCGATCCCGGAGATGAACACGATGTTCTCGCGCTTGAGGCCGAGCGTGGGCAGGAACGACTGCACGGCGTTGAGCACCACGTAGTCGCCGCAGCCGGGGCACCAGCGGACTTCCTGGTCGGACTTGTAGTCCTTGGCCTTCTGCGGCTCGTCCGACGTCGGAACCCCGTCGAGACCCCCCAAGCCCGGAAGACCCAGGTCAATCGCGGTCATTCGGACACTCCCTTGATCACGTCGGCCAGCACGTCCTGCAGCTCCTCCGCCTTGAACGGCAGGCCCTGCACCTTGGTGTAGCTGATGGCGTCGACCAGGTACTTGGCGCGCAGGAGCAGCGCGAGCTGGCCGAGGTTCATCTCCGGCACGACGACCTTGTCGTAGCGCGCCAGCACCTCTCCCAGGTTCTTCGGGAAGGGGTTGAGGTGGCGCAGGTGGGCGTGCGCGACCGGCAGGCCGAGCTTGCGCACCCGGCGGGCCGCCGCGCCGATCGGGCCGTAGGACGAGCCCCAGCCCACGACCAGCACCCGGGCCTGCCCGGACGGGTCGTCCACGACCACGTCGGGCACCTCGATGCCGTCCACCTTCTGCTGCCGCAGCCGCACCATCTTGTCGTGGTTGGCCGGGTCGTAGGAGATGTTGCCGGTGCCGTCGGACTTCTCCAGACCGCCGATGCGGTGCTGCAACCCCGGCGTGCCCGGCACGGCCCACGGGCGGGCCAGCGTCTCCGGGTCGCGCAGGTAGGGCCAGAACTCGCCGTCCGGGCCGTTGGGCGCGGTGGCGAACTCGACCGACAGGTCCGGCAGGTCCGCGATGTCCGGGATCAGCCACGGCTCGGAGCCGTTGGCGATCGCGCCGTCGGACAGGAGCAGCACCGGCGTGCGGTACTTCAGCGCGATGCGGACCGCGTCCAGGGCGGCGTCGAAGCAGTCGGCGGGGGACTGCGGCGCGACGATCGGCACCGGCGACTCGCCGTTGCGGCCGAACATCGCCTGGAGCAGGTCGGCCTGCTCGGTCTTGGTCGGCAGGCCGGTCGACGGGCCGCCGCGCTGCACGTCGATGATCACCAGCGGCAGCTCGGTCATCACCGCGAGGCCGATGGTCTCCGACTTCAGCGCCACACCCGGGCCGGACGTGGACGTGATGCCCAGCGCGCCGCCGTAGGAGGCGCCCAGGGCCGCGCCGATGCCGGCGATCTCGTCCTCGGCCTGCAACGTGGTGATGCCGAAGTTCTTGTGCCGGGACAGCTCGTGGAGGATGTCCGAGGCCGGGGTGATCGGGTAGGTGCCGAGCACGACCGGCAGCTTCGCCTGTTGGCCGGCGGCGACGATGCCGTACGCGAGCGCGGTGTTGCCGGTGATCTGGCGGTAGGTGCCCTGGTTGAGCTTGGCCGGGGCGACCTCGTAGGTGACCGCGAAGGACTCGGTGGTCTCGCCGTAGTTCCAGCCCGCGCGGAACGCCAGCACGTTGGCCTCGGCGATGTCGGGCTTCTTGGCGAACTTCTCGCGCAGGAACCGCTCGGTGCCCTCGGTCGGCCGGTGGTACATCCAGGACAGCAGGCCCAGGGCGAACATGTTCTTCGCCCGCTCGGCGTCCTTCTTGCCCAGGCCGGTGTTCTCCAGCGCGCCGATGGTCAGTGTGGCCATCGCCACCTTGTGGACCTGGTAACCCTCCAGGGAGTTGTCCTCCAGCGGGTCGCTGTCGTAGCCGACCTTCACCAGGTTGCGCTTGGTGAACTCGTCGGTGTTGACGATCAGCGTGCCGCCGCGGGGCAGGTCGCCGACGTTGGCCTTGAGCGCGGCCGGGTTCATGGCGACCAGGACGTCGGGCCGGTCGCCGGGCGTGAGGATGTCGTAGTCCGCGAAGTGCAGCTGGAAGCTGGAAACGCCCGGCAGGGTGCCCTGTGGCGCCCGGATCTCGGCCGGGAAGTTCGGCAGCGTCGCGAGGTCGTTGCCGAACGCCGCGGCCTCCGAGGTGAACCGGTCACCCGTGAGCTGCATGCCGTCGCCCGAGTCGCCCGCGAACCGGATGACCACCCGGTCGAGCTTGCGGGTGGTCTTCTCCGGGGAGCCACCTGGCGCGGCGCCGTTACCAACGTCGGTAGTCATGTCCTACGCCGATCCCTCTCTTCACGCCCGCTAGGGGCCAAGTCGCCCCTCCCCCTCCATCGAGGGTAGTCGTGCCCGTCGTCGAGCCGGTTTCCGCCGTACCACTGTGCGGGACGATCCGTCCCAAGTGGTGCACTGCCGGGCAACCCCGCGGTAACTCAGCAATCTTCCGTAAGTACCGGTCAGTAAGTGTTACCGGAAGTTACAGGTAAGTCGCGGGGTCTGTCCACAGCACTCCGCTCAGGGGTGCCCGCTGATGCGGGCCTTCATCGCGGCCAGCTTGGCGGCGAACTCCGGCGTCTCGATGGACGCGACCTGGGGGACGATTTCGGTGTCCACGGCTTCACTGTGCTCGACCATGGCCGCCGTTCGCCGCATGGTCGCCTTGATGGTTCGGACGAGTTCCCGGGGAGCTTCGGCCGCCGGCCGGGCCAGCTCGACGGCCCGCGCGAGCAGCTCGTCGTGCCCGCCCTCGACCCGCTCCCACGCCAGCCCGTGCCGCACGGCCGCGTCCGCGTCCAGGACCTGCCCGAACAGCGTCATCGCGGTGGCCGTCTGCGGTCCGGCCAGGCGCTGGAGCATCCACGTCATGCCGCCGCCGGGGTGGATGCCGAGCTGGAGGAACCGCGCGTCGAACCGCGCCTTCGGACCTGCGAGCCGCACGTCACACGCGAGCGCCAGGTTCAGCCCCGCGCCCACCGCGGCCCCGCCCACGGCGGCGATCGTGGGCAACGAGCAGGCGGCGACGGCGAGGAACCCGGCGTAGATGCGCCGCAGCCCCTCCTCCCGGGCCTCGCCGAGCGCGGTCAGGTCGGCGCCCGCGCAGAACGCCGGGGGAGCGCCGGTCACCACGACGGCGTGGGCGTCCTCTTCGGCGCTCTTCACGGCCCGCACCAACTGGTCGGACAGGTCGAGCGTCAACGCGTTGCGCCGGTCCGGGTCGTGCACGGTGATGACGGCCACACGGTCGACGAGCTCCAACAACACCTCTGGCATGGCGGCACTCTAGGGGGCCGGTGGTCGGTCCAGCAGTCGGGAGAGCACGACGGTGGACACGGTCCGGTCGATGATCTCCACGGCGCGCAGCCGTTCCAACGCGGTCTCCAGGTGGTGGATGTTCGCCGCCCGCAGGTGGACGATCGCGTCGGCCGCGCCGGACACCGTGTAGGCGGCCATGACCTCGGCCATCGGCTCCAGCCGGGCCTGGATGTCACCGGGGGTCACGTTGCCCCGGCAGTGCACCTCGACGAACGCCTCCGTGCCCCACCCGAGCTGCTCGGGGTCCACGACGGCGGTGAAGCCGCGCAGCACGCCGGTGTCCAGGAGCCGGTCGACCCGCCGCTTCACCGCGGGGGCCGACAGGCCGACCTCCTTGCCGATGTCCGCGTAGCTGGAGCGGGCGTTGGCCATCAGGCACGAAATGATCCGCTGGTCGATCGAGTCCACACGCAACATTCTGCACTAGAAGACGCAATACTGCGGCGTTGTTCGCTGGTCTGAGGGTTATTTACCCTTCGATCCATGACCTCGGTTTCCCTCCTGGGCCCCGGCGACGAGCCGATCGTGCTGGGCGTCACCACGCCCGCCGCCCCCGTGCGCGTGCCGACCACCCGTCGGTACCTCATGTGCCCGCCGGAGTACTTCACGGTGGAGTACGCGATCAACCCGTGGATGGACCCGACCAAACCCATCAGCACCGAGCTGGCCCTGGCCCAGTGGACGGAGCTGAAGGAGACCTACGAGCGCCTGGGTCACAAGGTCGATCTGATCGAGCCCCAGCCCGGCCTGCCCGACATGGTCTTCTCGGCCAACTCGGGCACGGTCATCGACGGCCAGGTCCTCGGCTCCCGGTTCCGGGCCGAGCAGCGCGTCCCGGAGGCGGACCACTTCCGCCGCTGGTTCCTGGCGAACGGCTACACCAACGTCGTCATGCCGGAACGCACGAACGAGGCCGAGGGCGACTTCACCTGGACCGGCCGGTACCTGCTCGCCGGGACGGGCTTCCGCACCGACCCCCTGGCCCACTCGGAGGCCCAGGAGGTCCTGGGCGTGCCGGTGATCTCGCTGCAACTGGTGGACCCGAGGTACTACCACCTGGACGTGGCCCTGTTCGTGCTGTCCGACGACCTGGTGGCGTACTACCCGGAGGCCTTCTCCCCGGGCTCGCAGCGAGTCCTGCGCCGCCTGTTCCCGGACGCGGTCATCGCCACCGCGGAGGACGCGGAGTGCCTGGGCCTGAACGCGGTCTCCGACGGCCGCCACGTGGTCCTGCCGGTCGAGGCGACGCACCTGGCGGAAGAAGTGGCGAAGCGCGGCTTCGAACCGGTCTTCGTGGACATCTCCGAACTCCGCAAGTCCGGCGGCGGCCCGAAGTGCTGCACGATGGAACTCCGGGACTGAGTCCCGCTCGAAGGCCCCCGACCGCGGTCGGGGGCTTTTCGCGTTCCACGGCCCCGCGGACGCCGCCGCACCACGACAGCCCCGGCCCGCGGATGATCACCACGGCATCGTGGCAGGAACGGGTGGAGCGCGCGTCACCCATAGGGCTGATCGGGCTAGCGACGGGACCTCGCGGAGTGCTCCGATCGACGGCACCTCGCTGTCGACCAAGGTAGGGAGCGCGCCATGAACGACCTCGACGCCCAGCGGCCAGAGCCGTTGCCCCAGCCGCCGGAGGAGGAACGGGTGGAACGCGAGAAGCCCGAGGTTCCGCACCAGCTCACCGGGCTTGAGTGGCTGGTCAAGCAGGTTCAGCGACAGCGCAACGGTTAGTCCGACACCTCCCGTTGGAACGCCGCCCACAGCAGGTTCAACGGGTGGTCGGCCGGGAACTTCGCCCGCTCCTCCTTGCGGGCGAAGACCCCGACCAGGCGTTCCAGGACCGGCTTCCGGTCGTTCTTCAGCTCCACCACCCGCAGGCCCGAGCCCTCGCGCAGCTCGTTGTTGGCCGCGACCACGCCCAGGCCGGACGTGACGATCATGCAGCCCTCCACCAGGCCGGACCGCAGCAGCGACATCCCGTACTGGATCTCGTCGATCTCCGCCGCGATGTCCAGCTCGTTGCGGTAGTCCGGCCCGAACCACCCGCGCAGGAACTCGGCGATCAGCCCGTCACCCGGCACCACCAGCGGCAGCTTCGGCAACTCCCCGGTGCCGACGCTCGTGCCCAACCGGTGCTCCGGGATGTTGGTCAGCAGCGCCAACCCGCCGCGCCGCCACTCGATCACGTCGAAGTCCGCGAACTCCGACCCGTCGCCCGCGGGCGTCACCACGCTGCCGCAGACGATGTCCACTTCCTTGCTCTCCAGCTTGTTCCAGATGTCCCGGGTCCGGATGTGCACGACCTTCAGCTCGACGTCCCGCCGCCGGAAGTCGTCGGCCACGTGGTGCCACGCCTTCGCCAGCGAGTCGAGCATGAACCGGGTGGTACCCACCGTGAGCGTCGTGCCGAGCTTGCGGCGGCACTCGTGAATCGAATCCAACCAGTCGGTCATTGTGGACCGCGCCAATTCCACCAACGCCTCGCCGGTGGGTGTGATCAGCACGTCTTTTCCGCGTCCCTGCTTGACGACCAGCGGCTCGCCGCACAACGACTTGAAGTTCCGGTTCAGCGTGTCGATCTGCTTCTGCACGCTGGACTGCTCCCGCCCCAGCACCCGTGCCGCGCGCAGCGCCGACTTCGTCTCGTACACCGCGATCAAGGTCCTGAGCTGGTCGAACGTTGTGTCCAGCAGCAGCGGTGAGGTGTGCAGGAGCCTGCTGAGCCGGTTGCCCGCGGGGAGCAGGAGCTGTGCCGACGTGGACATCGGGGCCTCTCGGGTCGGGGTCGAGATGTTCTACCGATCAGTTGTACTGAACTTGATCGCAGTATGGGGTCAAATTATCCGAAGAACTTGGTTGCTTTGTCTGGACACGTATACACGGTTCGTAAGAGACTTCTTCCGCAACCAGGTGCGAGTTCACGTGGGAGCAATCAAGGGGGTTTTGGGGGGTTGGGGGCCCGCCGGGCGTGCGCCGGGCGGGCCCCCACGTATTAACCTCATCCGACGTGACGGTTTCCACCCTGGACTGGGGAACGAAGTACCGGGTCACCGTGCTCGACCTCGGGCTGGCCTGCTGCGGCGTCGAGGTCATGGCGGCCCTGGAGGGCGGACGGCCGCACGACCTGGCCGCGCTGGGGGTGGACGTGGCGCACGCCGCGGGCGAGGCGCACGTGCTGGTCGTGTCCGGGACGGTCACCGATGTCATGTTGCCCGCAGTGATCGCCACTTACCAGGAGATGCCGGAACCCCGTTACGTCCTGTCCGTCGGGGCGTGCAGCAACACCGGCGGGCCGTACTGGGACTCCTACAGCGTCACCAAGGGCATCGACCAGGTGCTGCCGGTCCACGTCGCCGTGCCGGGCTGCCCACCCCGTCCCGAGGCGCTGCTCGAAGGCCTCGCCGCATTGCACAGGTTGGTGTCATGACCGCCGCCTCGGCCGAACTGGCCTCGCTCATCGACCACGCCGCGGTCAAGACCGCGTTCGGGCAGACCACCGCGCACGTCTCCGTCGAGCACTGGCTCGCCGCCGCCCGCCAAGCCCACGACCTCGGCTGCACCGCCTTCGACTGGCTGGGCGTCGAGGACGCGGGCCGCCCCGGCGCGTCCGGCCAGAAGCACGCGGTCTACCTGCACGTCCTCAACCCGGACAGCAAGCTCGGCCTCCTCCTGCGCACGGAGGTCGGCGACGAGCCGCTGCCCAGCGTGTCCGGCCTGTGGGCGGGGGCCGCGTGGCACGAGCGGGAGGCGGTGGAGATGTTCGGCATCGCCCTGTCCGAACCCGCGCCGCACCTGCTGCTGCCCGACTCGTTCGCGGGCCACCCGCTGCGCAAGGACTTCGTGCTGGCTTCCCGCGTCGTGAGGCCGTGGCCCGGCCGCCTGGAACCCGGCGAGGACGGCACCTCCGCGCCCAGCCGCCGCCGCGCCGCCCCGCCCGGCGTGCCCGACCCGTCCTGGGGACCCCGACGCCTCGAAGGTGACTCCGATGCCTGAGCCGACGCCCGAGCCGATGTCCGGGCCGACGCCCGACCTGCCGCCCCGCACCCGCGGTGTGATCGCGCTGCTCGAAGCCAACTGCACCGTCTGCATGATCTGCGCCCGCGAGTGCCCCGACTGGTGCATCCACATCGACTCCCACACCGAAGTCGAGCACCAGCCCGGCTCCGCCCGCCCCCGCGCCCGCAACGTCCTCGACCGCTTCGCCATCGACTACGGCCAGTGCCTCTACTGCGGCATCTGCGTCGAGGCCTGCCCGTTCGACGCCCTCCACTGGGCCCCCGACTTCTCCTACCCCGGCACCGGCACGCTCGACGGCCACGGAGCCGTCGCCGAGCTGGTCCACGAACGGGATGTTCTGAACATGTGGGTGGAACATGTGCCGCCGCCACCTGCTCTCGACACCCAGGCGGAACCCGCCCCGGAGACCGGTGCCACACGCCCCGGACGAGGGGGTTCCGGAACCCCAGGACGCCCGGGAGCGTTGAGAGGGAGGACGTAGTCACCCGGAGGCGAACACCGTGCACAAGCACTACAACGGGTTGAAGACCGCGTTGCTGCTGGGCGCCATGAGCGCGCTGATCGTCGGGATCAGCTCGTTCTTCGGGCGCACCGCGCTGGTCATCGGCGTCGTGCTGGCACTGGGCGTCAACGCCTACGCGTACTTCAACTCCGACAAGCTGGCCCTGCGCGCGATGCGGGCCCGTCCCGTGTCGGAGGTCGAGCAGCCCGCGATGTACCGGATCGTGCGGGAACTGGCGATGGCCGCGCGGCAGCCCATGCCCCGTCTCTACATCAGCCCCACGGCCGCGCCGAACGCGTTCGCGACCGGCCGCAACCCGCGCAACGCCGCCGTCTGCTGCACCACCGGCATCCTCGAACTCCTGGACGAGCGCGAGCTGCGCGCGGTCCTCGGGCACGAGCTGTCGCACGTCTACAACCGCGACATCCTCATCTCGTGCGTCGCGGGCGCGCTGGCGAGCGTGGTCAGCGCGCTGGCGAACCTGGCGCTGTTCGCAAGCCTGTTCGGCGGCGACGACGAGGACCGCCCCAACCCGTTCGCCATGCTGCTGATCGCCGTCCTCGGGCCGATCGCGGCGGGCATCGTGCAGATGGCCGTCAGCCGGTCCCGGGAGTACCAGGCCGACGCGTCCGGCGCGGAACTCACCGGCGACCCGCTGGCCCTGGCCTCGGCGCTGCGCAAACTCGACCTCGGCACCCGCGCCGCGCCCCTGGCCCCGGAACCGCAGGTGGTGTCCCAGTCGCACCTGATGATCGCGTCACCGTTCCGGCCGGGCGAACAGCTGGCGCGCTGGTTCTCGACCCACCCCCCGATCGCCGACCGCGTCCGCCGCCTGGAGGAACTGGCCCGCCGCTCCTAACGCGGCAGGCCGGTCACCGCACGGTCACCGCACCTCGCGGGCCACGTTCATCAGGTACTGGCCGTAGCCGGACTTCGCGAGCTTCTCGCCCAGCGCGTAGCACTCGTCCGCGGTGATGAAGCCCATCCGCAGCGCGATCTCCTCCGGGCACGCGATGCGCACGCCCTGCCGGTGCTCCAGCACCTGCACGAACTGGCCCGCCTCCAGCATGGAGTCGTGCGTGCCGGTGTCCAGCCACGCGAACCCGCGACCCAGGTCCACCAGGTGCGCCTTGCCGCGCCGCAGGTACTCCAGGTTGACGTCGGTGATCTCCAGCTCGCCCCGCGCGGACGGCTTGAGGTTCCGCGCGATCTCCACGACGTCGTTGTCGTAGAAGTACAGGCCGGTGATCGCCTTGTTCGACTTCGGCACCGCCGGCTTCTCCTCGATGGAGACCAGCCGGCCCTCCGCGTCGACCTCGCCCACGCCGTACCGCTCGGGGTCGCGCACCGGGTAGCCGAACAGCACGCAGCCGTCCAACGTCGCCGCGTGGTGCTGCAGCAGCTTGGAGAAGCCCTGGCCGTAGAAGATGTTGTCGCCCAGGACCAGCGACACCGCGTCGTCGCCGACGAAGTCCGCGCCGATGACGAACGCCTCGGCCAGCCCGTTCGGGTGGGCCTGCTCGGCGTACTCCACGGAGATCCCGAACTGGGACCCGTCCCCGAGCAGCCGCCGGAACAGCGGCAGGTCGGTCGGCGTCGAGATGAGCAGGACCTCCCGGATGCCCGCGAGCATCAGCACCGACAGCGGGTAGTACACCATCGGCTTGTCGTAGACCGGGAGCAGCTGCTTGGACACCGCCTGGGTGATCGGGTGCAGCCGCGTGCCGCTCCCGCCCGCCAGGATGATGCCCTTCATCGGTAGTTCGTGAACTGGAGGGCGATACCGAAGTCGCTGCTCTTGAGGAGCGCGATGACGTCCTGCAGGTGGTCCTTCTTCTTGCCCGAGATGCGCAGCTGGTCGCCCTGGATCTGCGCCTGGACGCCCTTCGGGCCCTCGTCGCGGACCTTCTTGGCGATCTCCTTGGCCTTCTCCGACGAGATGCCCTGGACGATCTTGCCTGTGACCTTGAACACCTTCCCGGAGACCGCGGGGTCGCCGACCTCGAAGGCCTTCATCGAGATGCCGCGCTTGACCAGCTTCTCCTGGAAGACGTCGATCGCGGCCCGGCAGCGCTCCTCGGTCGAGGACTCGAAGGCGATCGCCTCCTCGCCCGCCCAGGCCACCGACGTGCCGGTGTTCCGGAAGTCGAACCGGGTGCTCAGTTCCTTGGCGGCCTGGTTGAGCGCGTTGTCGACCTCCTGCCGGTCGACCTTGCTCACCACGTCGAACGACGGGTCTGCCACGTGCCCGATACCTCCGCGTAGGCGTGTCTGCGAACCCCCGGAAGCCTACCGGGACGGCCCCGGTTTGAGTGGCCGCGACGGGGTTATGTATTGTCTGCACCGCACCCGGGCGACCGGGGGCGGGGCGGGTTGCCCGAGCGGCCAATGGGAGCGGACTGTAAATCCGTCGCGAAAGCTACAGAGGTTCGAATCCTCTACCCGCCACATCAAGTCGAGAGACCCTCGTGACACGTCACGGGGGTCTTTTCGTTTCGGCGCGGGCATCGGAAGAAGTTGATGGCCCGGCACGCGTAGTCGCGGCATCATGACGAAACGGCGTTGTGGTTCGTCCGGGCGCCAGGGGTTGGCTTCTCTTGCTTGTGGGGGTGCCGGTGCAGGCGTGGTCCTTCTTGTCGGTCGGGGACGATCGGCACTTCCAGGGCAACAGCGGCTATCCCGACGTGCTCGAATCGCTCTACGTCTTCGACTCGACGGTGCAGAACGCCCGGAAGGTGGACGAGGGCGACCTCGTGGTCGTGCGCAACCGGGAGGTGGCGCTGGGCGTGGCGCGCATCGAGCGGATCGTGCCCCAGCAAGGCGAGAAGGTGCGGTACCTGTGCCCGGGCTGCGGGCGGACGGCGTTCAAGCCGCGGAAGCACCGGCAGACCAGGTACCTGTGCACGGCCAAGGACTGTCGGCGGGAGTTCGACGTACCGGACCACAAGTCGATCCCCATCACCCGCTACTCCGCCCACTACGGCGGCACGTGGCGTGCGCTGGACGGCGCGCTCACCGTCAAGCGGCTGCGGGACGAAGCCGCCGCCGACAACGCCAAGCAGAACTCGATCAGCCCGCTGAAGCTCTCCGCGATCGAACAGCTCCTGAGCGACCTGCTGGTGCCGATGCCGCCGGTGCCGGAGCCGGCCGGGGAACCCGCGGCCGACCCGGCGGAGCCCTCGGAGTTGCCCGGCGGTCACCGGGACGCGATGGTGCGGGTACGCCAAGGGCAGGCGCAGTTCCGCAAAGAGCTCTTGCAACGGGACGGGCTGAGATGCGCCATCACGGGCCCGTGCCCGGCGGAGGCGCTCCAAGCCGCACACTTGCGTGCTTTTGCTGACCATGGCAAGCACAAGCTGGCCGAAGGCCTGCTCCTGCGCGCCGACGTCCACGTGCTGTTCGACCGCGGACTGATGGCGGTGCACCCGACGCAGCGAGAGGTGCACATCGCCCCGGCGCTGCGCGACTACGCCGCCTACGGCGCGCTGGAAGGTGTTCGGGTGGACTTGTCGCTGATCGACGTCGGTGCCGTGCGCGCGCACTACAACGCTGCTGCCGCGACCTGGGGCCGCTGACCCCCGGACATAGGTGAGACCGACGCGCAAGCGCTTCCTCTCGCTTGCGTGCCGGCCTCGGGTGCAGCATAACCCATGTCGAACGTGTGTTCGAGGGTTATGCGATGGCTGCTCGTCCCGCGTCGGTCAACTCGGCGTCCGCGCGCTCGTACAGGCCGACGGCGCGGCGGGCGCGGAGGAGGCCGGCGTGGACCAGGGCGTGGGTGGTGGTCTGGTCGCAGCAGGGCAGGCCGTCCACGTACAGGTCCGGCTCGACGCCGCCCGACAGTTGGCCCCTGCCCGCGGCCACGGCCTTCAGCATGGCCTTCGCCCGGTTGGACAGTTCCTTCGCGATGGTCATGGCGACCCCCTCGCCCGTTGTGCATCCCCTTTGTCTTGTTAGGAGGTCTCGAACCACGGCTTGAGTACCCCTCGGTTCCGGGTTCACTCGGGCGGACGAGAGCCTGGGGCACACCTTCCCCCTCTGGGCCGTTCGGATCACGTCGCCACGCCGACCGGTTGGGCTGTTCAGCTCAGCCGAAGTCCCGACGACCTCTCGGCGCTGCCAGACCGCCGGCCGTCGTGCGCGCGCACGGAACACCGGTGCGTGCGACCAGACTCGAACCCATGAGCGAAATCGGGATCGCCCTGACCGCCCTCGCCCTCGGCGTCCTCCTCGGCCTGGTGATCCGGCACAACCCCGTCCGCCGGCGCGCCCAACCCGCCACCCGCGACCACGTGCGCGAGGTGCTCAACGCCGCCGACGACCTGGAGTACGCCCTCACCACGGTCCTGAACTTCGGCCCGCTCTCCACCTCCGAGCTGGTCTCCGTGGACCTGTCCGCCAAGCTCGACCGCCTGGCCGCCACCGGCCTCGACCGCGACACCCTGCGCGACCTGCGCACGCACACCGACCGCATCGCCCTGCACCCCTACCCGGAACCCCGCGAGTTGCTCACCGCCGTTCGCGAAGACGACGCCTCGGTCTGGCTGGTCCTCCGCGAAGCCGTGGGCAGCGGCGCGGCGCAGCACCAGGCCGCCGCCGACGCCCGCGAGTGCCTGGCGGCCATCCGCGCCGGCCTGCGCGAGATCGCGCCGCGCGAGATGAAGGAGCTCGTGCCCGTCTAGAGCGCCGGACGACGCTGCCACGTCGTCCACAGCGGACGGTAGCCGTGGGAGTACCAGAACGGCGTCGAGCGCGGGTTCGGCAGGGCGTGGTGCAGCAGGGTCACGGCCACGCCCGCCTCGTCCAGCAGGCGGTGGGTGTGCGCGACCAGGGCGCTGCCCACCCCCGCTCCCCGGGCCGCCTCCCGCACGCCCAGCAGTCCGATGTAGACCACCGGGGCGGCGGACGTGCGCCCGGCGATCCAGTCCGAGTGCGGCGGCATGTCGTAGTACAGGACGCCCAGCGGCGTGCCGTCCCGTTCCGCCAGCCACAGGCCCGGCTCGTCCCACGTCAGCCGGGCCTCGATGTGCTCGCGCAGCCGGGCCGCGGTCGAGGGCCGCTCGTTGACCATCCCGAACCAGCCGTCGTACCGGACCGTCTCTACGTTCACCGACACGGCCACGGCCACGTCCGCCGCCGTCACCCGCCGGATGCGCACGTCCTCCGCGCCCGCCGGGCCGCCCAGCCCCGCCCGCCGCGCCGCGGTCACCAGCAGGGGCGCGAAACCGTGCCGCACCAGCACCTCCGCGGCCGCCACCGCCCGGCTCGGGACCGTCACCAGCGCGGCCGTGTCGGGGTCGCCGGCGCCGGTCAGCGGCCAGTCCCGCAGTTGTGCGTCCAGGTCGGCGTCGGGGTGCCACGTCAGGCTGTGCGTGCGCAGCGCGCCCCAGCTGGCGTTCAACGCGTCGGCGGTCAGTTCGGTGAACGAGTACGGCTCGGGCACCGGTCCGATGGCGGGCAGTAGCGGGTCCATGCCGTGACCGTAACCAGGGCCGTAGCCTGCGGCGGTGCGCATTCTCGTGGTGGACGCCTTCACCGACCGGGCGTTCGCGGGCAACCCCGCGGGCGTCGTGCTGCTCGAAGACGACGGGACTCCGGACGACGAGCGCTGGATGCAGTCCGTCGCGGCGGAGATGAAGCACGCCGAGACCGCATTCGTGCGCCTCAAGGAAGAAGGGCCGCTGCCACTGCGCTGGTTCACGCCGGTCCGCGAGGTGGACCTGTGCGGCCACGCGACCCTCGCCACCGCGCACGTCCTGGGTGGCGACCGCGCCTTCACCACCCGCAGCGGCCTCCTCACCTGCACCACCACCCCCGACGGCTGGGTCGAGATGGACTTCCCGGCCGACCCGGCCACGCCGATCGAGGTGACCGACGCCCTCACGTCGGGCCTTCCCGGCGTCACGGTCAAGGCCGTCGCCCAAGCCGTCTCGGACGTCCTCGTGGAAGTCGCGAGCGCCGCGGAGGTTCGAGCGCTCGAACCCGACCACGCCGCCCTCGCCCGCGTCCCCGGCCGCGGCGTCATCGTCACCGCCCCCGGCGACCGCCCCGGCCTCGACGTCGTCAGCCGCTGCTTCTACCCCTCCTACGGGGTCCCGGAGGATCCCGTAACCGGTTCCGCGCACTGCACGCTCGCCTCCTGGTGGGCGCCGCGCCTGGGCCGCGCCGAACTGCTCGCCGAGCAGGCCTCGCCCCGCGGCGGGCAGGTCCGGGCGATCTTGAGCGGTGATCGCGTGCGACTCGCCGGACGAGCGGTGACGGTGCTGGCAGGGGAGCTGATCGTGTGATCCGAACTGTTACCTTTCGTGGTAATCCGCGCAACGACCTGCCATTTCGTCGCCCAACCGGGGTACATTGGCACCCCTGGAGGGGTCTCGGTGGGTGTTCGGGACCCCTCAGTCACGCCAGGAGTTCGTAGGCCGCGACCCGGCCACCCGCGACGACGGCCGACTTGGAGGGTGGATGTCCGACCACGCGTCGGCCACGGCGCAGAACGCGCCGACCCGGTCCACGACCCGCGCGTTCAGCGTGTTCGCGGTGCTGCTCCTGCTCGCCGGGACGCTGTCCGCGGTCGCGGTGGGCTCGTGGCTGCCCGACCGGGACCCCAGGCACCTCCTGTGGACCGGACCGCTGCTCGTCGTCGGCTTCCTGCTCGCCGAGCAGCTCGCCATCAACGTCGACGTGCGCAGCGGAGTGGCCTGGACCATCTCGTTCACCGAGATCCCCCTCGTCCTGGGCCTGTTGGTCGCCCCGTTCGAGGTCGTGCTGGCCGCGCACGTGGTCGCGGGCGTCGGCACGCTGCTCGGCCGCCGGGTGCTCGACCGCGCCGTCTACAACGCGGGCCTGATGTTCATGGAGATCTCGGTGGCCTTCGCGGTCGCCCACTCCGTGGACCTGTTCCTGGACGGCAACGGACCCAAGTGGGCGGGCGCGTTCCTGGGCACCATCGCCGTGCCGCTGCTGGCCAGCGTCCTGGGCCTGACGGCGCTGCGTCTGATGGGCAAGGGCATGCGCGTCGGCCCGAGCCTGCGGCTGGTGCTGCAGACCCTGGTCGTGGCGCTGCTGAACACCTCCGCCGGCCTCGCCGGCTACGAGATCGCGGACAAGGCCCCGTGGGGCGGCGTCCTGATCGTCCTGGTCTTCGCCGGCATCACCGCCATCTACCTCGCCTACTCGGGCCTGCTGCGCGAGCAGCGCGACCTGGAGACGCTCAGCGAGGTGTCGCTGCGCGTCGCCCGCTCCGGCCGGCACGCCACCGGACCGCGCGGCGCGACCCCGGACGGCGGCGACGCCCGCGCCGACGACGACGAGTGGCAGCTGATCGCCGAACGCATCCGCGAGCAGCTCAACGCCAACCGCGTCGTGCTGCGGCTGCGCACCGACCCGCAGGCCCCGATGCGCACGCTGGTCGCCGGCGAGCCGCTGCCCCAGGGCATGCGCCGCGACGACCCGCGCCAGCTTCGCGAGGACGCCATGCTCCAGCTGCCCGGCTCGCAGGTGCGGTACTTCCGCATCGTCGACGCCGGCGAGGACGTGTCCGAGTCCCTGGTCCGCCGCGACGCGCAGGAAGCGCTGGTGGTGCCGTTGCGCGGCGCGACCCAGCTGCTCGGCGCGGTCGAGGTGCACGACCGGCTCAGCCGGTGGCGCGGCTTCGGCAAGGCCGACATCCAGCTGCTGCGCACCCTCGCCAGCCACCTGTCCACCGCCGTGGACAACCGCCGCCTGCTCGCCCGGCTGCGCCACGACGCCTACCACGACCCGCTGACCGGCCTGCTCAACCGGCCGGGCCTGCGCGAGGCCGCCGCCGAGCCGATGCGCCAGGCCGACCGGTCCGCGGTCATCCGGATCGACCTCGACGTGCTGTCCACCGTCTCCGACGCGCTGGGCCAGGCCTGGGGCAACCGGATGGTCGTCGCGGCCGGCCGCCGCCTGCGCGACGAGCTGGGCCCCGAGGTGCCGCTGGCCCGCCTGGAGGGCGGCGCGTTCGCCGCGCTGCTGCTGGACCGGCAGGCCGAGCGCATCCAGGAGATCGCCGAACGGCTGCGCGCCGCGCTGTCCGTGCCGTACCCGGTGGACCGGCTCACCGTCGAGGCGGGCGCGGTCGTCGGGTGGGCGTCCACCGCGGACTGCGAGATCGAGGACCCCGACGCCGACGCCCTGCTCCAGCGCGCCGACGTGGCCGTGCGGGCGACCAGCGAGGCCGAGCCGCTGCGCGCCTACGCGCCGTCGATGGGCCAGATCTTCCTGCGCCGCTTCCAGCTGGTCACCCAGTTCCGGTCGGCGCTGGAGAGCGGCCAGGTGTCGATCCACTACCAGCCCAAGGTCGCGCTGCCGAGCAGACAGGTGGTCGGCGCGGAGGCCCTGGTGCGCTGGAAGCACCCCGAGTTCGGCCGCGTCGACCCGGACGAGTTCGTGCCCGCCGTCGAGGCCACCGGCCTGGTGGACGTGCTGACCGACTTCGTGATGGACAAGGCGCTGGACCGGGTCCGCCGGTGGATCGACCGCGGGCTGCGGATGTCCATCGCGGTGAACCTGTCCGTCCGGACGCTGGCCGACGAGGAGTTCCCGGACCGCGTCGCGGCGGCGCTGCTCAAGCACGACGTGCCGCCGGAGCTGCTCACCTTCGAGCTGACCGAGTCCGGCGTGATGGCCGACCCCGAGCGGGCGCTGCCCGTGCTGCGCCGCCTGCACACCATGGGCGTCGTGCTGGCCGTGGACGACTTCGGCACCGGCTACTCGTCACTGGCCTACCTGCGCCAGCTCCCGGTGGACGAGGTGAAGATCGACAAGTCGTTCGTGCTCGGCATGGGCACCGACCTGGGCGACATGGCCGTGGTCCGCTCGATCGTCGAGCTGGGCCACTCGCTGAGCCTGACCGTGGTCGCCGAGGGCGTCGAGGACGACGCCGCGCGCGACCAGCTCGTGTCGATGGGCTGCGACGTGGCGCAGGGCTACCTGATCTCCCGGCCGCTGTCCGAGGAGCGCTTCGAGGCCTGGTTGCGCGCGCGAACCGTGCAGGTCAGGGGTGCTCGCGATGAGACGGTGCTCACCTTGGTCCACTGAAGGGACCCCCCGATTTCGTGAACGGCGCGAGGTTGTGTAGAGTTCTCCTCGCTCGGCAAGAACGAAAGAGCAAGCCCCTTTAGCTCAGTCGGCAGAGCGTCTCCATGGTAAGGAGAAGGTCTACGGTTCGATTCCGTAAAGGGGCTCCACGACTTGGCCGCGGTGCGCAAGCATGCGCGGCCTCTGGTCGTGCGAAGCGGTGTAGCTCAGTTGGTAGAGCAAGCGGCTCATAATCGCTGTGTCGCCGGTTCAAGTCCGGCCACCGCTACTCGGTCGAAGATCCCCGCCAGGCGGTAAGCCCGCACTGGGCCCACGGGGCACGTGCGCTCTAGAAAGGCAAGGACCCGTGGCTGCAACCGACGTACGCCCCAAGATCACCCTCGCGTGCGAGGAGTGCAAGCACCGGAACTACATCACCAGGAAGAACCGGCGCAACGACCCGGACCGCCTGGAGATCAAGAAGTTCTGCCCGAACTGCAAGACCCACCGGCCGCACAAGGAAACCCGCTAGTCGCAGCCGAAGCGCTTCCACGAGGCCCGTCCCCGCTCCAGGGGCGGGCCTCGTCGCGTAACCTGCTCCGGTGCCCCTCGACCAGTCGTTCATCGGCCGCGCGTACCCACCCTCACCGCCCTACGAGGTGGGCCGCGAGAAGATCCGCGAGTTCGCCACGGCGGTGGGCGCGACGAGCCCGGTGCACCACGACCCGGAGGCCGCCCGCGCGGCGGGCTACAAGGACGTCATCGCGCCCCCCACGTTCGCGATCATCGTGTCCCTCGGGGCCAACGACGTCCTCGTGGAGGACCCGGACCTGGGCCTGGACTACAGCCGCGTGGTCCACGGCGACCAGACCTTCACCCACACCCGCCCCATCACCGCCGGCGACCGGCTGGTCGTGGAGCTGCACGTGGACGGCATCGCCAGCCGGATGGGCAACGACATGCTCACCCTCCGCGCCGAGGTGAGCACCGACGAAGGCGAACACGTCTGCACCGGCCGCTGCACGCTGGTGGTCCGAGGGGAGGACGCGTGATCAAGGCGGAGAACGTCTCGGTGGGCGACGAACTGCCCCCGCTGACCCTGCGCATCACCCGAGCGGACCTGGTGAAGTACGCGGGCGCCTCGGGCGACTTCAACCCGATCCACTGGAACGAGCGCTTCGCGACGCAGGTGGGCCTGCCCGGCGTCATCGCGCACGGGATGCTGACCATGGGCATGGCGATCCGGGTGGTGACGGACTGGACGGGCGACCCGGGCGCGGTGGTCGAGTACGGCGTCCGCTTCGGCCGACCCGTACCGGTACCCGACAACGACGAGGGCACCCTGGTGGAGGTCACGGCGAAGGTGACCAAGGCCCTGGAGGACGGCACCTTCAAGGTCAACATCACGGCCACCCACGAGGGCAAGTCCGTACTGGGCGGAGCCTCAGCCCGAGTACGCCTCCCCTGACCAAAAGCACCAGGCGCGCAGCGCCAAGGGGCCTCGTGAGGTCACACCCCAACCCGGGCTTCTTGCTTGTGTCATCTCCGTATGGCCTGCCCGAAGGGCTACCACACTTTTGGTCGGGTGCAGCCGAATT